>JAGWQP010000185.1 GCA_028876805.1 Acidobacteriota bacterium
ATACCGTGGTGTCGGCGGCGCCGGTGATTCCGCTGGGAGCGCTCGGCTGGGTTCCGGCCGGGCTGGGTGTGGTGGAAAGCGATGAGATCCCGTACCAGCAGTGGGCTGCCGCGCGAAAGAAAGAGAACCAGGAGCACTGGCTCGACCGGGACCCGGAAATCAAATGCTTCCAGCCTGGTATCCCGCGTGGCATCTACATGCCGCACCCGTTCCAGATCATCCAGAGCGCATCCAAGATCCAGATGATCTTCGAATTCGCCAATGCGCAGCGCACCATCCATCTGACGAAGATGGAGCCGTATCCGAACGTGCTGTGGATGGGATACGCCCAGGGCCACTGGGAGGGAGACGCGCTGGTGGTGGACGTTACGAATTTCACTGATGCCACGTGGTTCGACCGGGCGGGTGATTTCCATAGCGATGCCCTGCACGTTACTGAGCGGTACACCGCGTCTGGCAAGGACGTCATTCATTACGAAGCCACGATGGAAGACCCACAGGTCTTCACGCGGCCCTGGAAGATCAGCATGCCGCTCTATCGGCGGCTGGAGCCGAACGCGCAGCTTATGGATTTCAAGTGTGTGGAGATGGTGGAAGAGACCCTTTATGGGCATCTACGCAGGCAGCAACTGGTCAAACACTGGGAGGGTAGAACCATGAACGTGGACATCACGCGCAAGATTCCACCGGGTGAAGAAGTTTACGAGCGCTATGTGTCGGGCAATCCACCCGCTAAGAAGTAGGTTGGGCAAATGAAGAATCAGGAGATCCGTTTTATGCGAGCCAAGTTACCTGTGGGAGCTGCTGTTGCGTCCGCCATTGCTTTGCTGGTACCCGCGTCCCCGTTGCAGGCGCACCACGCGTTCGCGGCCGAATTCGATGAAAAGAGACCGGTGCACTTCCTGGATGCGACCGTCACCAAGGTGGAATTTATCAATCCGCATAGCTGGATTCACGTCGATGTGAAGCAGCCGGATGGCACCGTGGAGAACTGGGCGATCGAGGCAGGGAGCCCGAACATCCTGATGCGTCGCGGCATCACCCGGTACACGCTCAAGGTCGGCGACAAGATTGTGGTCGACGGATACCAGTCGAAAGATGGAACGCATCGCGCCAACGGCCGCGACCTGACCCTGCCGAACGGGCAGAAACTGTTCCTGGGATCTCAGGAGAACACGGGCGCGCCGTACGAGGTCCAGCGTCCGGGCGTGGATACGCAGAAGTAGGCAGCCATGACCCAGCGACACGCAATCATGCTGACAGGCGGCCTGCTATGTCTGGCGGCGATCACCATGAATGGTCAGAAACCGGCGGCGCCTAGACCGACCAGCGTCAAGGCGACCGGGACGGCGAAGGCGGGAAGTCCTCCTCGCGCCGCGTGGGGCGACCCGGATTTGCAGGGCACCTGGTTTGTGCTGTATGACGTGCCGCTAGAGCGCTCGGAGGCGAACAAGGGCAAGGAATACCTCACGGATGAGGAAGTGGCTGCGGCCGACGCGCAGAAGGGTCTGAATCCCGGGCGCAATGCCCGCGCCGCCGCCAATACTGCGCAAGACGTCAGCGGCGCCTACAACGCGGTGTTCAACTCGGTATTGAAGACCGGCAAGCGGACATCCATGATCATCGATCCGCCGGACGGGAGGATTCCACCGCTCGTCAACGAAAGTGCCACGGGACGTGGGGGACGGGGAGGGCAGGGAGTCCCTCCGGGCGGTTTCGGTTTGGGCACGGCTCCGGGCGTGAACGACAATCCGGAGACGGTCCCGCAAAATCCGCGCTGTCTCGGCGTCCCGATGCCCTTCCTGCCGCTCAATACGCTGTTTGCGCAGGGCACAGTGATGCAGGTAGTGCAGTCGCCCAAATCCGTGGGGATTTATATGGAGGACGATCACGCCGGCGGCGGCAACCGGGTCATCTATATGGACGGGCGCCCGCACGCTCCGGCGAAAGCGAGGTTCTACCTCGGGGACTCGCGAGGCCACTGGGAAGGGAACACGCTGGTCATCGAGACCACGAACTTCCTGCAGGGTTTTCGAGGGTCCAATTCCGATACTTACAAAATGATCGAGCGGATCACCCGGGTAGACTCGAACACCTTGCGGCGCGATGTCACGTTCGATGATCCGAAGACCTGGACTAAGCCCTGGACCGTCACCATCGAGATGGGCCGAGGGCCGGATCAGCGGCACATGATTTTCGATTCCGCCTGCCACGAGGGGAACTACGGCCTGACCGGCATCCTGGTGGCCAACCACAAGCAAGAGCAGGCTGAGAAGAAGTAAATCCGAATTGTTGCTTTTCGTACTTCCGCTCGCCTTCGGCAGCGGTGCCGCGGCCCTCATTTTTGAAGTTGTCTGGTTCCAGCAATTGGAACTGGTGATGGGCTCGACCGCCGTCTCGCTGGCAATTCTCCTCACAGCGTTTATGGGGGGAATGTGTCTCGGCAGCCTGCTGCTGCCGCGGTTCGCCCCAGCCGAAGCGCATCCCATGCGGGTGTACGCGCTGATCGAGTTCGGCATCGGCGTGTTCGGGATCCTGGTGTTGCGGCTGATCCCGATGGTGAGCGGCGTCGCCGCGCTTCGAGGAGTGGTAGCCGCCGCTTGCATCCTACCGCCTACCTTGCTGATGGGGGCGACCTTGCCTGCACTGGCGCGCCAGGCCGCCGGGGTGAAGCGACGCGTCTCATGGATTGGGTTCTTCTACTGTGCAAATCTTGTCGGAGCAGTCTTGGGATGCTTGCTCGCCGGCTTTCACTTGATGCGCCAGTACGGTGTGGCGGCGGCGACGTACGCCGCGGCGGCAATTAACCTGTTGATGGCAGCAACGGCCGTCGTCTTCGCGGGCACAAGCGTGCGGGCCGACCATGTGAAAGAACTCCCGTCGACCTCTAGGCCGGGTGCAATCTACGCGGCCATTGCGCTCTCCGGGCTGTGTGCGCTGGGGGCCGAAGCCATCTGGACGCGCCTGCTGGCCCTGCTGTTTGGCGCCTCGGTCTACGCGTTCTCGATCATCCTGGCGGTCTTCTTGATCGGGTTGGGCATCGGCAGCGGCGCGGGCTCCTTCCTCTGCCGGATCGTCAGGCAGCCACGCCGGGCATTGGGCTGGTGCCAATTGCTCGCGGCCTACGCAATCGCATGGACTGCATACAACCTCGGAGTGGCGCTTCCCAATTGGCCGATCAACCCGTTGCTCCCACCGAATATCTGGCTCCATTTCGAAATCGACCTCGCACGCGCGGTTTGGGCTTTGCTGCCGGCAACGCTGCTGTGGGGCGCAAGCTTCCCTTTGGCGCTGGCGGCTGCGTCGAACGGGC
>JAGWQP010000186.1 GCA_028876805.1 Acidobacteriota bacterium
CGGCCGCCGATGCCGGAATACTCACCCTCCGAGTTCTCGCGCACGATCACCCAGTCCAGCTCCGGGCCGGAGACATGGCGCAGCGGGCTGGTGATGCCGGGCAGGATCCGGGTCGGGCGCACGTTGGCGTACTGATCGAGCGTCTGACAGATGGCCAGTCGTAGTCCCCATAGGGTGATGTGATCGGGGATGTCCGGCGCACCGACAGCGCCGAACAGGATGGCGTCGAACTTGCGGAGCTGGTCGGCGCCACCGGCCGGCATCATCACGCCATGCGTCCGGTAATATTCCGAACCCCAGTCGAAGTCCTGGAAGTCCAGGGTGAACCTGCCATCGCGCTCGGCGCAGACCCCCAGAACCTGAACGCCGGCCTCGACCACCTCGGGCCCGATGCCATCACCGCCCATGGCGGCAATCTTGTACGTACGCATGTGTTCCTCCTGGTTAGCGCAGAGTGTTTGGAAGCCGCCCACCGTGGACCAGTCGCACAGCGCCCCGATGCGATCGGGGCTGGACTTGATACCTACGCCTACGGCACGCATTCAATCTGCCGGACGAAGACAGCCCAGATCTACAAGAAGACCGGCAACCTGAGGGCCGTTCAGCTTGAGGGCCGCAATGTCACGTTTTCGCCCTGCCGGATCTCGCAATGGGCGGACCGCCTGGCGGCGCGCCCTCGCGGCCCGATTTTCTTGTTGAGGCGACACTGTACAATGGCCGATTACGGGCCATGCCCACCCACAGTTCGCCTATTGAAAAGCGGCGTTTGGGCGTTGCGGAGAGGCGACACGTTCATTTACGGCACTCGGCATCCAGCCCGACGCTGCGCGGCAGCCGGGTGGCTCGCGGGCAGCAGCCGCGACCCGGCGAACAGCTTCTCGCGCAAAGGTGCCGGGCCGGTAGTCGCGCTTGTAGACGCCCGCTCCTGCAGGATGGGCACGACCAAGTCGACAAAGTCTTCGAGACCCTCCGGGCAATACGGCTGAGGTTGAAGCCGTCGATATCGGTTTTCCCGACCCAGGCGATCAGGTCGTCGGCGACCTCCTCGGCCGAGCCGACTGCTGCCGAGTTCAACAACACTACGAGAGGGTACATTTCTGTCCGGCTATCTCCGACCTACCTGCTGCCGTATCCGGATTGGGGTTGCGCGGAGCCAGCGAGAAGCGCACCCATGGCTCTCACGATGAAAGCGAACCGGGCAAGACTTGGTTCGGCCATTTCGGTCCCCTCTCGTGTCCCGCGTTGCACCGCTTGGGAGCGATAAGTCGCTCCCTTCTAAGTGGTCGTAGCCCGCCTAAGCTTCAGCAGCTGGAACCGGCAAGCGACAGCTCGACACGACGGTTCTGCGCGCGGCCCTGTGCTGTGTCGTTCGAGGCGACCGGATTTGAGTCGCCGAACCCCTGCGCCGAGACGAGGTCGGGCTTCACGCCCAGCGAGACCACGTATTCCATCACGTTTTCAGCACGTTTCTGCGACAGGATTTCGTTTGACGTGATGCCCTGTCGCTGCAGCGCCGGACCGATCGGGGCATTGTCGGTATAGCCGCTCACCAGGATCTTGTTCTGCTGCGTCGGCGCCAACTTCGCTGCGAAGCTAGCAATAATCTGCTTCCCCCGTTCGGCCATCTGCCAGTCGCCCGGTCGGAACAGCAAGTCGCTGTTGACGGTGTATTTGATCGCTCCTTGCAGGCGGCAGATCTGCGCCTTATCGGCGGCAACCTGCGCCGACAACGCCGCGTTTTGCTGCTGCGCCTGCTGATATTGCGCCTGGAGAGCATCGTAGCTGCTCTGCGAGACGCAAGCGGATAGGAGGACAGATGCTATGATCGAGAGCATCAGGACACCGCGTTTTAGACCATACGTCATTGCTTCGAATCTCCTCCGTTGGTTGATAGATAGACAGAGCTGGCGAGGTACTAGCCTCGGTCAGCCACCGTCAGCGCCGGGCCGGAAGCGCGGGCGCGGCCACCAAGAACCCGGCGGCCATTGCGCTGAGCCTCAGCCATCTACGATGTCGTGCCTTCGTCAGTCACCTCCCCGTCAACGAGTGCGATTGGCACGCGAAGCTTCCGGCGGCGTCGCCCAACCAAAGACGGATCTGCCTTCGTAGGCATGGGAGCGATCTCGCTCGTCCGCGAGCAGTTCCTCGACCGGAGGACCCGAAGCCTTCTGCTCTAATAGCCGGGCCTGCGCATCGAGCCGCCTGAGCGCGCCGAGCTCCTCCTCTCGCCCGAGTTTCGCGGCCTGAACGGCGGATTTCAGCACGCGTATCGTTTCGTCATAAACCCGCAGCGGCACAGGGAACGGATGGCTGTCCTTCCCTCCGTGCGCGAACGAGAATCGTGCCGGGTCGCTGAAGCGGTAAGGGGCCCCATGCGCGACCTCGGCGACCATAGCCAAAGCCCGCACGGTGCGTGCGCCCACACCGGGAGTAAGCAGTAGGTCCGAAAAGTCCACCGGCGCGCGATCGGCCGCCGCGGCCAAATTGCCATAGAGCCTTCGTGCGTTCACATCGGTGGCGCGAACATCGTGATGTCGGGGTAAATTGAGGTGGGGCAGGGACGGTTGCGATAGCGAGGTGCCGTTGGCCGCGAGCGCCTCCAATGCCGACAGCTCTCGAGCGATGCCGTCCGGACCCAGCGCGCCGAGGAGTTCAACCTGGCGGCGGCGAGACGGATCCGCGCGGTGGTCGGTCAAGTTTACGATCTCGCCCTGCTCTGGACCTTCAATCGCGGCATGCGGTTCGTCGACGAAACTCTTCAATCCCTCCGAGAGCCAGTGATAGCGGCGGGCCTGCTTGAGCTCGCCGTTCATGCCTTGCTGCACAACGACCCAGTGGCCGTCGTCGGTGACGATGAAGCCGTGCAGATACAGCTGGAACCCGTCCTGCACAGCGGCGCTGTCGACCTTTGCTACCAACCGGCTGGCCGTCGCGAGCGCGGCCCCATCAAACCCTACCCGGTCCCCGATCGAGACCAGCTCGTGCGGCGTTTGCCGAGAATACCTCCCGCGTCCGCCGCAGACATGGATCCCGAGTTCCTGCTCCAACGGAGCCAGCCCGCGCTTCAGGGCACCGACTACGCTCGTCGTGATGCCGGAGGAATGCCAATCCATGCCCATCACGGCTCCGAACGATTGGAACCAGAATGGGTGCGCGAGGCGTCGCAACAACTCATCGCGGCCGTAATGATGGACAATCGCTTCGCCCATAACCGCGCCGAGGCGGGTCATCCGGTCGGCAAGCCACCTGGGAACCTGTCCTCCGTGCAGCGGGAGGTCGGCGGTTCCAGCCCTTTGGGCCATCAGTCAAGCGTCCTCTAAAAACCCAGCGCTTATAATAGCGCGTTGCTAGGCCAGCATCTTCTCCGACCTTGGTTGCACCAACCGGAGCCCTTAGTAAACGATGGAAGCGCCAACCGGATACGTGGAGTAGCGGGTATGAACTTGTCGGGCAACATTACGAACGGCATTGGGCAGGCGGTGCGGCGCAAGGAAGATTTTCGTCTCCTCACCCGGCCGAGGAAGCTTCTCCGACGATGTCCGCCTACCGGAGATGGCCCGTGCGGTGATCGTGCGCACTCTGGGGACCACTCAGAGCTGGCCGGGTTGCTAATTCAAGAAGAGGTGGTGATGAACGTGTCACGCCGGACGGTACCATCGCCGGGATTTGATCTCCATCGTGTCGGGCTGCAGTCGGGGAGGACCATGTGATGGCATACGACACACCACCGCCTGCCGAGCTGCCCGAGCCCGGGTATTATTATCACTTCAAACATGATCCGGACGGACCGCTGAATAACTACGCATATTATATTTACGGAGTCGGCCACCACACCGAAGGTGATTGCCGCGCCGAAGACGCCTTCATGCAAGTATACCGGCCGTTATATGAGGAGGCGTACGCTTACCGGAACGGCGGACTTTTCGACTTACGCCCGCTGCACATGTTTTTTGAACCGGCCGAGTGGAAGGGAGAAAAGGTGCCGCGTTTCACGAAGATCGTCGATGAAGCCGTGATTGCACAATTAGCGGCAATCAAGGCTCGGATGTATCCGGACCCCTAGAAGCTTCGAAAGGGGGGACTGTTCTGGATTGCGTTGCATACTCGTCGCTTTAGCCCTGGCGGACCCGAGGCCCATCGTTGGTCAGAAAGTAAGCGAGGATTGTCATGTGCCGTGTGGCACGCCATCCAGGCTGAGCGCTCACCTGCCGCGGCCCACATTGTAAAACGGCAATGCCGGAATGGCATTTGACACGAGGCGAAAGGGTCAGAACCCGTAGGTTGTGGGGCGTTTCAATGAGCGCTAACCGGCACGATTAATCCGAAGCGGCGGTCAGGAGCCCTGTTCGGCCAATGTCTGCCATGGGTGGAAAGCCGTCATTCCCGGTAACAACACCGTTGTGCCCATAACAGAACGACTACGGCATAAAAAAGAGTGACTGCCGCCCTTCCCAGTGACCGCGCGTCAGACCGTCACGCGCTCAGGGCGCCACGTTGTTTGTGTTGTTGCAACCCTTTCCGCTCAGCCCGAGGTTCCCCTCGGCACTACCTGTCGCCGCGTTGTCGGTCACGTTAGAGGGA
>JAGWQP010000187.1 GCA_028876805.1 Acidobacteriota bacterium
TCTCTCGATCGCCCCGGGACGCGCCTTGGAATGACCAACCCCAGGAAGGGTTATCTCATCTCACCGTATTATGCCTCTGAAGCGGCCATTCCGGTCGAGCCGATCTAAACCAGGGTTCGACCCCAAGCTGCGGTTTCATTGCCCGCGCGAGAGAGTCGGCGCTGCAAAAGCATTCATTGACGATTTGCGACAATACAGCGGCCACCACGGCGCTGGTTCATCGGCCGGACAAGCCCTGCCGGCATTGTACAGCGGCCGTAGGAGCGCCACAGGCGCGAGCCGCTCCACGAGGCCCCTCAGCTATAGGCGCCGCCGAAATGGTACGAACATCCCCAGATACTGGGCTAAGCTGTCGAGAGCACCCTTCTTGTCGTGCAGCTTAAGACGGGTGTGCCGATGGACTACACCAGAGGGATCGATGGTCTCGTCGATGGTGATCTCCTGCAGCGCAGCCGTCAGATCTTGATCGAGCCGGTGCAGGTCGACCGTCTCACCCTCCTTCGGCCAATAGTCACGCATGTTTGCAAAACCGATTTTGGCAAGCTCCGCTAACACGCGGTCGGGTGTAACCTCGGTGTTCCTGGATCGCGCTCGCATTGCCGCGCTGAGAGCTACTTGGATCTTAGCAATCGTCAATAGTCGCGAAGCCTGCACCTCGGCGGTATGCGCGCTGTACCCAGCGCGGATCGCGGCCTGCTTTCCGTTGAGATCTACGAGGTATTCCTCGACGAAGCGCGACTGCTTTGGAGTAAGCATGACTGATCAGGTGGGGCTTATCTCGGGCTGGCGCGATATCTTCCAATCTCGGAGGTCTAAGTACCAGCGCTTGATTCGCTTCCGGCGCAGTCGACAGCCCATCCCGAGATTCGGTCGCCCGGCCGCACGTTTTCGGATGCGGTTACTTTTCCTAGCTCAACCTGTATAGTCGGACGAGAAAGAGGTACTACAGCGGCTCTGCGACGGTAGTCGGGGCCGCGCATTTGGTGCGTGCCGACGGAGACCGTTTGACACTTTTATAAAAAAGGGCGGCCGAAGCCGCCCCAGAGCGTTTGGACGCGCCGACTACATCGGACAGATTTTCCAGACCACCCCGGTGCCGGGGATCTGCACGAGGGGGCCATTGGCGGCGCCGACAAAATGTGAATCGGCGCTGTTGTCCCGCACCGCGCCGTAATCCACGACATAGGCGCACCCGTCTGGGCCGAACCGAATATTCGTCGGGCGGTTGAACCCGTTGATCATGGTTACGAACGCCTGGTCGTTAGTGCTGTTGCGGGCAAAGTTCTGGATCCTCAGGGCAAGCGGCGAACCCGGCAGCTGGTTGAAGTTGATCAGCTTGACCTCATGGCCGATTTCGGCATCGGGATTGCTGGAATTCGGCGGCGAGAACCCGAAATCGCCCTCGAGTGAGTACAACGCTGCCCCTGGCCGAACCGGCCCACCCACAAAAACATCGGGCACGAAGTCGATGCCAGTAAAGGACGAGTCCGCCCCCTCGTTGGCCAAAGGTCCAGTGATTTGTTGCGGCGGACCCGCCAGTACATCGCGGATCGGAATGTCTCCCGCCGCCGTGAGGGCCGCAACGCACGCCGCCTGATCGAACGGAGCCGGGCACAGATCATCGCTGGGCCCGCCGATCGGATTGTACACCCTTTGGCTGGTCGGGAGGCCGCCATAGCGATCGGGCCAGCCGTGATAATCCGGAGAGCCGTCGGGGTTCTGCCGTCCCAGATGCAATTCCTCCGGGGCATTGTCGGAGGGCCGATTGCCTCGCTCGTCAGCGCCGTCCATCCCGGCAAAGATCCCCCCGTCCAACGGATGACCCTGTGGCGGAAAGCGGATCGCGTACGGATTCCGATACCCCCAAGAGAAGGCCTGAATGTTGCTCGAATTACTCAGCTGTGCACGCAAAATGGCTCCGTCGCACACCCCCTGCCGAACCTGGCCGGTGAATGAGTTGAAGAAGGCCGGTATCGTGCCCCCCGGATTTTGCGTGTTGAAAGGCGAGTAGCCGCTCGTGAACTGACCATTACCTGAAGAGAACACGTTCTGGCTCAGCGTGATGTCCTGGCACGGGATATCGGACTGGTTCTGGCCACCGCCATTGTCGAGACCGACAACGCCGCTGTTGGTCGTCGACCCCTGCGACCAGTAGATCCATCCGTCTCCCCGGAACGCCAGCTGCTCGGTCGGGTGGTCACCCGTCGGCAAGTTGGTGATGAACGGGTTCACCACCCCGGTCATCGGGTTCACGGTGACGATGCGTGAACTGTTGTTGTTTCCGTTGTGCTGATGGGTCGATTGGTTGGAATCGGTCGCGAACAGCCGCCCTCCGGAAGTGCCGTTGACGAACGCGATGTCGATCGCCGGCCCGGAGGGTTGTAACCCGCCGCCATCGGCCGTCGGTTTGCCCAGGGGTCCGCGGATCTTCTTCCCGTTTTGATTGAATACGAGAATGTCCGGCGTAAAGGGATTGTTGGCGGCGAACGTACCTCCGGGCTGAAGCGATTCGTCATTGCAAGCGCTAGGAATGCCGTGCCCGGATTCGAGAA
>JAGWQP010000188.1 GCA_028876805.1 Acidobacteriota bacterium
GCCACGCAAGCTTCTACGTCGGCGATGGCCACTTGCACGCGGATGCCATTGGCCGTTCGCTCCGCCCATTCGATCTGATCGAAGTCCCGCGAATCGTCGTTATCGATCGAAGACCACACGAGCGAACGGAGGTCGCGCAAGGAGCCGTCGGGCTGAGTTTCGATCGAGGCGAGCTGTTGCTCGACCGTGGCCGGAAAGTCCGGCGCAAAGCCGTGGTCGATCATTTCCTGCCGCGCCGCGGCAACCAAATCAAAACTGGCGTGTGTCATGCCCTGCCTACACTAGCCCCAGTCTCTTTCCTATGCGCCGGAACGCCTCGAGCGCCCGGTCTAACTCCTCCTGAGTGTGGGTCGCAGTCACGATAGTGCGTACCCGCGCTTTGCCTTTTGGCACCGTGGGAAAGCCGATGCCGGTGGCCAGCACTCCTTCCTCAAACAGCAGCCGCGAGAGCTCGTGCGCCAGCTTCGGTTCTCCGACAATCACCGGCGTGATGGGCGTCTCGCTCATTCCCGTGTCGAATCCCGAAGAGGTCAGCCCGGCCTTGAAATATTTCGTATTGTTCCACAGGTTTTGAATCCTCTCCGGCTCCTGTTCGAGCACGTCGAAAGCCGCCAGGCAGGCGGCGGCCACAGCGGGTGGATGCGATGTCGAAAACAGGAACGGCCGCGCCCGATGGTACAAGAATTCTATCAGGTCGCGGCTGCCGCAGACGTACCCACCCAATACACCGATCGCCTTCGACAGCGTTCCGACTTGCACCTGCACGCGGCCGTGGAGCCCGAAGTGATCGATCGTTCCGCGCCCGTTGCGGCCGAGCACACCGGAGGAGTGCGCGTCGTCAACCATCATGATCGCCCCGTGCTTCTCGGCCGCCGCTGTCAGACCAGGGAGCGGACCGATGTCGCCGTCCATCGAGAATACTCCATCGCTGATCAGCAGTTTCCTGCCGGCCGCGCGGTCCAGCTCCGTCAGGATATTTCCAGCCGCCAGAGTATCCTTGTGTGGAAACACGTGAATCTTCGCCCGCGACAGCCGGCAGCCGTCGATGATGCTGGCGTGGTTCAGCTCGTCGGAGATAATGTGATCCTCGGGGCCGAGGATAGCGGCGACGGTCCCCGCATTCGCGGCGAAACCCGATTGAAAGACCACGCACGCTTTTGCGTGTTTGAATGCTGCGATTCGCTCCTCGAGCTCCAGATGAAGCGACATGGTGCCCGAAATCGTTCGGACGGCGCCCGAACCCACGCCGAACTTACGCACTGCCTCCAGAGCCGCCTCCCGCAGCTTGGGGTGGGTCGTCAGCCCGAGATAGTTGTTGGAGGCAAGGTTGATGACCTCCTTGCCGTCAAATCGGGAATGGGCGGCGCTCTCCGACTGGAGAACGCGCAGCCGCTGATACGTGCCCTCCTGACGCCACTGGTTGAGCTGTTCGCTGAGATACGAGAGGGGATTATCCACGTGTTCAGTCTAACCCCCTCAGTCCGACACCAGACTGCGATAGCGGCCCGCATAGTGAATCAGCGGTGCGCCGTCCTCCACCCGCGTCGACACCACGCATCCCACTAGCAGATCGTGATCGCCGGCGGTGAACCGCTGATGAACCTTGCATTCCAACGCCGCCAGAGCGCAGTCGATCAGTGGCACCCCAGTCTGTCCCCGGCGCCAGGCAACGCCCTCGAACCGATCCTGCCCAGCGGTGGCGAAGCGCTGCGAAAGCGCGTGGTCCCCCTCTCGCAGGATACTGATTCCAAAATGAAAAGCGCGGCGGAACACGTCGATCATCGTGGCCTCGTGTCCGAGGCAGATCAAAATCAATGGCGGCTCGAGCGAAACCGAGGTAAAGGAACTAACAGTCAGGCCATGCGCGATGCCACACTCGTCCAAAGCCGATGCGATGGTTATGCCGGTCGCAAACCGCCCGCAGGCATGCCGGAATTCTGCGGGGGAAACACTCGCCAACCGCGCCGTGGGCACCTCGCTTGACATCAAGATAAATTCAATCCTATCATGTGGTTGTCGTTAAAGGGAGCCAGCTCGCCGTGTGCCGCTGGAGGAGGCTGATTTGATCAAGTTGGACATCATTAATGAAGTAGTCAATCGGACGGGCATCACGAAGACGAAGGCGGAGATGGCCGTCGAGACTGTCTTCGAGTCCATGAAGAAGGCTCTGGAGCAGGGCGACCGCATCGAACTGCGCGGTTTCGGCGTTTTTAATGTGAAGCCACGCAAGACGGGCATCGGGCGCAACCCGCGTACCGGCGCGGAAGTCTCGATTCCGCCGGGAAAGGCCGTGCGCTTCAAGCCAGGCAAGGAGTTGCAAACACTGCAATAATCCGCGCATCCCATCACAGTGTCTTCCCCGGATTTTTCTCCTGCCCCCTATCCCTTCTACGCTGAGGAAGGGCCGGCCACGGAGGCCGTGCCGTCGCTCTCCGGCCCGCACGAGCGATATTGGCTGCATGCCCTACTCTTTCTGCTGACCATGTTCACAACCAGCATGGTCGGTGTCGCCCTCCAGACAGACTTTGACCGCAACGTGCCGTTCGATGTAGCGCACAGCTTCGACATGTATGCGGTGGTCTGGAGGCATCCGTTGACGATACTCGCGGGCCTTCCGTTTTCGCTCACGCTGGCTGCAATTTTGTTGGCGCACGAGTTTGGACACTACCTGGCCTGCGTGTATTATCGAGTGAACGCGACGCTTCCTTATTTTCTTCCGGCGCCTTCGATGATCGGTACATTCGGCGCGTTTATTAGGATCCGCTCCGCGATCTACTCCAAGCGCGTGCTGTTCGATATTGGGGTGGCCGGACCGCTTGCCGGCTTCGTGTTCCTCCTGCCGGCTCTCGGAGTCGGGCTGGCCCTTTCCAAGATAGTCCCCGGCATCGCGGAGCAGGGAAGCTTCCACTTCGGTGTGCCCCGGCTGGAGTGGCTGCTCGAAAGACTGATCTTTCAGGGAGCGAAATCAGCGGATATTTACCTGCATCCGGTGGCGCGTGCCGCCTGGATCGGGATGTTCGCGACCGCTCTGAACCTGCTCCCTATCGGGCAGCTCGATGGCGGCCACATCCTGTATTCTCTGGTGGGAGACAAACATCGGCGCATTTCGATGATCGCGATCGCCGCCCTGATTCCGCTGGCTTTGTTTTGGTGGGTTTGGCTGGTGTGGGCCGCGGTTCTGTTCTGGATGGGCCGCCGCCATCCTGCGATCCTCGATTCCAGTGAAGTGGGCGCTGGACGCCGCAAGCTTGGCTGGATCGCGCTGGCGATTTTTGTGCTCTGCTTCATGCCCGCCCCCATTTCCAACGGCGGGCTGTAGGCCGCCATGAAGATCACCGCCACGATCATCACTCTGAACGAAGAGAGGAATATCGTGCGCGCCATCGAAAGCTTGCGTTGCTGCGATGAGATCCTGATCCTGGACAGCGACTCGACGGATCGTACGGTCGAGCTCGCCCAAAACCTCGGTGCCCGTGTCATCGAGTCCGGCTGGCGCGGCTACGCCGGGCAGAAGAACTGGGCAGCCGAACAGGCCACCTATGATTGGATTCTGTCGCTCGACGCTGACGAAGCGCTTAGCGAGGCCCTCGAGGCCGAAATCTGGAGTCTCAAAAAGAGAGGCCCCGACTGCGACGCCTACACCATGCCCCGCCTGGCGCGGTACCTGGGACGATGGATCCTGCACTCGGGCTGGTATCCCGATCGCAAAGTGCGCCTTTATCACCGCGCAAAAGCCCGCTGGTGCGGAGACGTGGTGCACGAAAGTGTCCACGCCGATGGCCGCGTTGGACACCTCGAAGCGAACATCCTCCATTTCACGTGCGATTCGCTCTCTGAGCACGTCAAGAGCCTGGACCGCTATACCACTCTCGCGGCGCAGGATCTGGTTGCCCGCCAGGCGCGCATTGGTCTGTGGCGTCTCATTTTCGATCCACCTTGGACGTTCATCAAAACCTATTTCCTGCAGCGCGGATTTCTCGACGGCCTGGAGGGCATGATCATCGCCTACATGGCGGCGTTTTACACCTTCCTGAAATACTCCAAAACGAGAAACATGAGCTGATGCGGATCCTGCACCTCGATTCCGGCAACGAGATGCGCGGAGGCCAGTGGCAGGTATTGCGGTTGATGACCGGACTCCGGCGCGAGGGCGTGCTCTCGACGCTGCTTGCGCCGGCGGCGTCGCCGCTGATTCAAAAAGCGCTCAACGAGCAGCTGCCGGCCGAACCGCTCGGGTTGCTGCGCGTGTCCAGGCTCGCTCGCCGGAGCGATTTGGTGCATGCCCACGACGCGCGCAGCCACACGCTCGCCTTGCTGGCCTCCAGGTCCCCGTTGGTCGTTTCGCGCCGCGTCGCCTTCCC
>JAGWQP010000014.1 GCA_028876805.1 Acidobacteriota bacterium
CGCGAATAAAAGGCACGCAGGGCATCCTTGCCGAATCCGCCGGTCAACACCGGGACGTGGTTGACATAGGCGTCTTCCACCATGGTGTTCAGCGTGGATTCGGTGTCCCTGATCGTGAATTCGTGCCGGGTGTGTTCTTCCCAGAGCTGCGACAGATCGGTTCGTTCCATTGAGAGATTCTACTCTTATCGATTCGTCTTATTCGACCGCGAGCCCACCGCCCGCCGCACCACATCATCGAAGCCGGCCAGCAATTCCTCCCGGCGCGAATAGGGCCCGGGCGTGTACGCACGCGACTGAATTCCCAGCTGCGACTGCTCGACGATCTGCCAGTCTTCCCGGTTCGTGCGATCCCAGAACGTCACTGCGTCGCTCGGGTCAAAGTCCGGTTCTGCCATCTCCCGAGGATGGAAGAACCACTCGCACACAATCTGCGTTTGATCCACCGCCTTCGGCCACAGCGTGTGCACCAGCACGTAATCGGGATGCAGGGCCATTAGGAGGTTCGGATAGATTGCGTAGTAGTACACGTGCCGTCGCTCGGTCGCGTTCAGGCCCGGCAGATACGCGCGCCGCCGGCGGCTGTCATCCGTCATGGTCTCGGCACTGCCGGAAAACCCCATCGCTCCGCCGATGTAGGTAGGCCGAGGAACCTCGTTATCCGCGCCGAGGTAGTCCGTTAGCCGGTTGAGCGCAGGATGCACGAGCGGGCAGTGCAGGCACTCGTTGTAGTTCAGCACCACCAGCTTCCAGTTGGCCTTCACCTCGTAGACGACGCGCCGGCCAAGCCGCAGTTCTTCCATCCTCCACGCCGCGAACTTTCGCGGAAGATCCGCCAGCTGTCGCGCCAGGGGTTTTGGCTTCTTGCCCAGATGCAGAAAGAGGTGGCCGGCCCACACGTCAGTCGCCACCGCGCGCAGCGGATAATCCTCGCGCGCGAAATCCACACCTTCCATGTGCGGCGCGCCCAACAACCGCCCATCCAGAGCGTACGTCCAGCCGTGATACGGGCACTGGATCCGCCCGTTCAACCGGCCTTCGGCATTAGCGCACAACCGGGTCCCGCGGTGCCGGCATACGTTGTAGAAGGCGCGCACCGCGTCCGCGTTGTCACGAACAACAATCAAGCTCTCGCCGGCAATCTCGCGGAGGAAATAATCGCCGGGATGGGATATGGCCTCCACGCGCCCCGCACAAATCCAGCGCCGGCCGTAGAACCGCTCCATCTCCCGGGCGAAAATCCGCGGATCGGTGTAATACGTGGCCGGCAACGTCTTCTGTTTCATTCCGCCGTTCACCCTCACAGTGACTCCATCGTACCGCCGGTATTTGATCACGCCCAGACGCTTCCGGCTACAATGAGAAATCACGATGAAGCGTCTTTTCCTGCTGCTCGCGGCTGCGCTGGCCGCCTCCCTCCTGTCCGGTTGCAGAAAGGCTACACCGGCCGACGTAGCGGCCGAAGTCAATAATCGCGCCATCACCTACACCGAGCTCGAGAAGACCTATCAGTCTCAGTATCCGCAACCCGTCGAGGGGTCCAGCGAAGACCAAGTCACGGCGCAGAAACTGGACGTGCTCGGCAGCCTCATCAACATGGAGCTGCTGCTGCAGCGCGCTGAGAAGCTCGGCTTGATGGCCGTCGACTCCGACGTGGACGCCGAATTTAACCGCCGCAAGGCGCCCTACACTAAGGAGGAGTTTGAGCGTGAGCTGGGGGCTCGCAAAATGACGGTCGACGATTTCAAATCGCAACTCCGGCGCCAGCTCACCGTCGACAAGCTCATCAACAAAGAGATCACCTCTCACATCACCATTACCGATGCCGAGGTCACCAACTTCTATAATGCCAACCGGGCAAGCTTTAATCTGGCCGAGCCGCAGGTTCACATGGCCCAGATCGTGGTGACTCCGCAGCCCGACGCGTCCGTCCGGAACCTGAAAAACAGTAAGGCGCAAAACGATGCCGAAGCCCGGACCAAGATCCTGGACATCGAAGGCCGCTTGAAGCGCGGCGACGATTTCGGCATGCTCGCGCAGAACTACTCTGAAGATGCCAGCACCGCGGCCAACGGAGGCGATATGGGCTTCGTGCCCGAGTCCGCGCTCGATAAGGCGAATCTCGAGCTTCGCAAAATGGTCACGGCCCTCTCGCCCGGCGCGTTCTCGCAGGTGATTCGCACGCAGGAAGGCTACCGGATTTTGAAGGTTATTTCCAAGGAGCCGGCCGGACAGCGGGAATTGAACGATCCCCGCGTCCAGCAGAGCATCCGCGAGACGCTCATGAACCGCAAGGACAACCTGCTGAAGGCGGCGTACTACGAAGTGGCCCGGAACAATGCGAAGGTGGAAAACTACCTGGCCCGCAGCATCGTCAACAGCGCCGGCAAGGCCAAGTAGCGCGAAGCCATCCGCTCGTTAGTTGGTGTGCCCGATCTCGTATACGTAGATCGTGTCTTCCATCGAACCGGCTTTGGCTTTCACGGTCTCCACCGGTTTCCATCCCTTGATCGGAAACTGGTTCGAAACCACCCGCGCCCCCGGCTTCAAGTATTTCTCCAGGTTCGGCTTCATCCGCTCATTCGAGCTGGTGAGCAGATACATGGTCACCACGTCGGCGGGGCTGAGGTCCACCCTCAGCGCGCTGCCTTGGACCATTCGCACGCGATCCTCTAGCCCCAGCGCTTTGATGCGCTCGGTGGCGATCCGGCAGAGATCAGCGCGCAACTCGACCCCTACGGCTTTGGCTCCGAATTTCTGCGCGGCTGCAATGACAATCCGCCCGTCACCGCTTCCCAGGTCATACACCGTCGTTCCCGGCCTGACATGCCCGGCTTCGAGCATCTTTTCCACGATGCTTTGGGGGGTGGGAATATAGGGGGCCAGATTTTCGGCTGCGCCGAACTGCTGCGCGTAAGCAGTCGCCGAAGCCAGAGCCGCTGCTAGCGCGATGGGGAAGGCTCGCATGACGTTACGGAGAGGATCCGACCGGAACCGACGCGGTCCTCCCGAACTTTAATTTTACAATACGGCCCATGATTTCGCTCCAGGCGAAGAACAGGTCGCGCGGGCGGCTAATTGTAAACTCGGCTCCCTTCAGGGATTTCACCGCCGATCCGATCGCGTCCCGCCACGGATTCGCCTGCGGGTTGACATTGTAATTCATGTAAAAGAGAGGAAACTTCGGCTCCCCGATCTGTTTCAGGGTATCGGCCGGCACAGAGTCGTCCAGCATCACCTTAGGCCCCGCAATGATGAAGGCGTCCGGCTCGCCCTGATCGCTCTTCATCTCGCGCTTCATGAGGTCCGCCAGAAAGTCCGTGTCGGCGTGCTTCTGTTCGAGCTTCTTGAGCTCGACCGTACCCAGGTCGAGCGAGTGCAGCGCGTCGCCGAGCGCCGGAAAATCGATCTTGGAAGCCGATTCCTGACGGTAGATCACTCGCTGTTCCTGCATGTTAAACGCGACAATCGAAAACTTGCCGATGCGGGGATCGCGCGCAATGTTTCTCAGAATCGAAACCAAGGCGTTGGTGTCGAGCGGCTGCAGCGTCGCCGAAAGCGCATTCTGCGGCGCAAAGTTCACCATGACCTTCACGTTAAGTGGCGTCTCGCGCTGGTCGCGGGTGACCGGCGGCTCCTCTTTGAAAGGCTCGGTCTCGACGGGTTCGACCTGGTTCGGCCCCAGGTCCAACGCCATCTCCTTATCTTTCGTCGGCAAGGCCGCTTCGATCTCCCAGCTGGAGGAGCAAAAATGGTCGTTGCGATCGCGCATCAGCCAATCGACGTGATACTTCCCTTCCCCAACATCAAAACTCCCCCGCAGATATGCGTCGCCTTTGGAGTCGTCCTCGATCTGAGGAACCGGCACGCGTTGCGATAGATAGGCCGGATCGTCGGAGCGGGTTTCTGGAATCACCCGAAAAACCATGGTGAGCTGGTTGCCTTCCCCCGCCAATTCCTTGAGGGGAATCGTCACCTCATAGCCGGAATGGAACTTCAGATCAAAGCCCAGAGCCGGTTTAACCGACGTCACCGAGCAGGGGAGGTCCTTGCGTGCCTCCCCGGACTCCAGAATCGCGGCGTCTGCGGTAAACAGTCGCGACATGCCTCCGGACAAAATCGTCTGCGCGGGCAGTCCCGCCGCCGTAACGAGCCATACGCCCACCACGAGGTGGGAGCAGCGGCTACCTCTGGGTGGACCTACGAACGTCGACATTTCGACAAGCACCTGTTCTCTGACACCCCACTATACCGGTGCACTAGCAAGCTATTATGTAGCAATTTTTCTTCCTTGGGAACGTGGAAATATCCACTTTCGCGAAACCTTGGCCGGGAGTTTGCGGAAGCGCAACCGCCGCGCCAGGCGAGTCGAATGAACCCGGGATGCCCAGCACATAGGGTATGGAGACCAGAACTCAGGGCGATCCCGGTCCCTTCTCAACCCATGGCTGCCACCGCAGGTTCGGGATCGGCCCCGGCACGCTCTGGTGCGCGGCGCGCCCTTCAAGCACGCACCCGGAAACGGCCGAACCCGTCGCCGACCTCGGGCCACGGCTTCGCCTGAGCGGCCCGGCCGGCCTGGTTACCGGGTGGACCTAGAAGAATTTTCCGCGTTTCCATTAGGGGCAAGCGTCCGCCGGCTTTCAACTCCGTCACGCACTCGTCGCGGGGAGGGCAACCACGTGGGGAGGCGTAATCAACGGAGAACGAGTCGATTGCGCCAGAGGCGCCCGACCCGAGGCGGGCTTAGCACTGGAGCGGCTCCGACCGAAGCTGGGTTTAGAACCTTCAACTGGCGGACGATTTTAGCCAGAAACTCTATTGTGGGCGTTCGTTACGATAGCGCCCCGTATCTCGCGAACAGGGCGGTCCGATGCCCCATGGTGCCCGCTTGAACGCCGGGAAAAGCGGCGAAACGCGTGGCCCGTGTCGAGTTGATGCCCTCTCGAGGGAGGGTCAACGGATACACGATGCGTCGCGACCGCTGGGCGCTATGTCTGTTGACTGCCCGCTCGCACGACACGGAACTTCCTTCGGTAGCGCTCGACATAGGGAGCCCCCGGCGGAGCCGGCTCCGCGGTCGGCTCGGCATGGATTTCCGCCAACATCCAGGTGACCTGGAGGCGGGACGGATCAAAACCGCAGGCTGCCAGCGCCTCCCGGACCTCTTTGAGCTGTCCGGCATAGGCGGGAAACTCCACCAGGAGGGCTGCCTCGGTTTCCTCATGGCCGTCCGCGTAGCGGTAGACCATCTCGGCGTCATGATAGATCTGAGGATTCACGGGAAACGAGACCTGCGCCAGAGCTTCGAGCAGCGACTCGAGGAAACGCGGATCCACGTCGATCGAAATCGAAACCAGCGCTCCGCTGCTCCCGGAGAGGGTTGCGGTCGGCGCGGGAGGCCAGACGCTCATTGATTCCTCCAGCATCCGGCGAAGGGGGTGTTCGAAAACAAAAACCCTGGTACCAAGCAGGTGCCAGGGTCGGGCTTGTTCTCGGACGAACCGACTCGCCTTTAGCACTTTTTTTCGTGGTTGCAATTAGCGGGGCCTGCGAAGAGCCCTAAATCAATCCACGTCAGGTTTCAGAATAACACCACCGGGAGAACCTCGCAACCTATCCCTGCGCAACTTTTGTAAATTCCAGCACCAGCATGGCGCCGCAATGGGCACACACCAGTTTGTCTTCGCTTGTGCGGTAAACTGCCGTAGCCTCGCACTTCGCGCACGCCACGGTCGGATCGGAGGCCTCCGGCATGGGATCAGGAGCGACGACGCCCGAAATCGTTCGCCCGGTGGCCGACGTTACCGGCTCAAAGGTGGTGCCGCAATTGCCGCAGACGTGGTTGAAACAACAGTTGGGGGTGCACGTGTAGTAGACGTCACCGGACGCGCACACCGGGCAAGCCATCACCAGCTTTTGGGCCTGCACGCTACTTCGCTGCCGGCTGGCCGAAGAAACCCGGATCCAAGGTCACGCTGGCTTTCTTGACCAGTTCGTCCAAAGCAGCCTGCGCTTTTTGGGGCCCCAAACGTCGCGTGATGTCGGGCTTGGCCTCTTCAAAGGTCCCGGGATTTTTGGCTTCCACGCGGATCAGATGGTAGCCGAACGGCGTCTTCACCGGATCGCTCACCTCTCCCACGTTCATCTTGAACGCCGCCTCCTCAAACGGCGGCGGCAGGCTCTGCCCGCGATGAAAGAAACCTAGATCGCCTCCCTTGGCTTTCGATCCGGGATCGTCCGACTCCTGACCGGCAAGCGTGGCGAAGTCGGCTCCCGCCGCGATCTTCTTTCGCAGCTCCTGGGCCTTGGCCAGCGCCTCCTGATCGCTAAGCTCTTTTTTCCCGGCTTCCAGCTGCACGGGCGAACCAGCAGCGCGAACCAGGATATGGCGCGCGCGAATCTGCTCGAATTCGGACTTGTGTGCGTCAAAATACTGATGCAAGTCCGCGTCGCTCACCTGGGCGAGCTGCGCGAACACTTTGCCGGCCAGAAGATTGTCCACCTGGAACTCGGACTGAGTCTTGAAGGCGGGGGCCTCGTTGAGCTTGAGCCGCCTGCCTTCCTGGGCCATCACTAGCACCCGCACCAAGTCGTTGGCAAACTGCTCGCGTCCTTCGCCGCGGGCGGTAGAGCGCCTTTGTTCCGGCAGCATTTCGATCAGTTGGTTGAATTGGGCAACGGTGAGCTTAACATCCCCTACCGAAAGCACCACCTGGTCGGCTGGCACGGAGGGCGTAAACGCCGGCGCGGCGGTTTTCGGCACCGCTGGTCCGGGGGCGGGCGGCTGCGCCAGCAGACACATCACAGGCGTACCACATAAGGCAAAGCGGAACCACGTCATGCCTTCATCATAACAGCGTCCCGCCGGGAACCTCACGATACCGGTTCGATCAGGGCGGTCATGGAACCCTTGGAGCGGACCAGCCGCCAATCGGGCCCGTACGCCTGGATCTGGTCGCGGGCGAACTCGGCCTGCGCGAGCTCGCAGGTGATCAGCACGGTGCGCCCGGAGCGGTCGACCTCTTCGGCGTGCCGGTAGGCTTCTTCGGTGCTAAAAACGAAGATCGTCTGGAGCATCTCGATTACGTAATCGTAGGTATGGTCGTTGTCGTCGAGCAGGACGACACGGTAGAGGGGAACCAGCTGCTCCCGCTCCACGATTTCCGTTTCGGGAGAAACAGTCGGCTTGGGCATGGCGCAATGAAGGCGTCCCCGATCCCAGTATGCGCCATCGGGTCGCCCCCGACAACACTGCCGGCTTCGGTCGGTCACAATGCGTCACAATGGGAATCGAGGCACTGCCGAATCGTGCAGACACCAGTCTATCTCGATTACCATGCCACGACCCCGGTCGACCCACGCGTCTGCGAGCGAATGTTGCCGTATTTCGGTCCGAAATTCGGAAACGCCGCGAGCCGCACCCACCGGTTCGGGTGGGAAGCGGAAAAAGCCGTGGAGAAGGCACGCCGTCAGGTGGCAGCGCTGATCGGGGCTGAGGCGCGTGACATCATTTTCACCAGCGGCGCGACCGAATCCAACAACCTAGCGCTCAAGGGGGTATTCGAGGCCTGCCGGAACCGCGGTAAACATCTCGTTACCATGACGACCGAGCACCAAGCCGTGCTTGACCCGATCCGCCACCTGGAGCGGCAGGGAGCGCATGCCACGTTGCTGGCGCCGTGCCCTGACGGCCGGATTGACCTGGACGCACTGCGCGAGGCGATTCAGCCCCAGACCCTGCTGGTGAGCGTGATGGCCGCCAACAACGAAATCGGGGTTCTGCAGCCCCTCGACGAGATCGGAGCGATCTGCCGGGAGCGTGGCGTGCTGTTCCACTCGGACGCAGCCCAGGCGTTGGGCAAGGCGGCGGCTCAAGTCGAAGATCAGAATATCGATCTGATGTCATTGACCGCACACAAGATCTATGGGCCAAAGGGAGTCGGAGCACTCTACCTTCGCCCAAAAGCGCGCAGCCTTTTGGCAGCGCAGATCGATGGCGGCGGCCACGAAGGGGGATATCGGTCCGGGACGTTGAACGTCCCTGCGATTGTGGGCTTTGGGGCCGCTTGCGCGATCTGCGCGGAGGAAATGCGCGCCGAATCCGTGCGTGTGGGCCGCCTGCGCGATCGCCTCGAACGGCGGCTCTTAAGCGAGTTAGACGGCATCACGCGGAACGGGCCGCGAGAAGGCCGCCTTCCTGGTAACCTCAACCTGACCTTCGCGGGCGTCGATGCATCGGCGCTGCTAATGGGGCTTCCGGAACTGGCGCTTTCCACTGGGTCGGCCTGCAGCTCCGCGATCGCCGGGCCGAGCCATGTGCTGCTGGCATTGGGGTTGAGCCACGAAAGCGCCCGCTCCTCAATCCGCTTCGGGCTGGGGCGATACACCACTGGTGAGGAGGTAGACTTCGCCGCCTCCCGGATTATCGAGGTGGTGCAGAAACTACGGGGACTCTCCCCAGTACCAGCGCGCGCCTAGGGCCTTCATTTGCCGTCCCGACATGATATAATTTCAGAGTCTTTCCTGTTTGGTTCCGGGAATCTTTTATGCCGAAGTTAAAGACCCATAAGGGTGCGTCCAAGCGGTTCAAAAAGACCGGTACGGGCAAAGTAGTTCGCAATCATGCCTTTGGCCGTCATATTCTGACCTCGAAGCCGCACAAGCGGAAAAAGAAGCTGCACCAAAGCGTCGTGGCTGATCCAGCCAATCAGCCCGCATTGAAGCGGATGCTCCCGTATTGAGGGAGCGGGAGCGGACGGCGCGCATGGCACGTGCCCGATCCGCCAATAGAAGCAACTGTTTACAAGGAGTCGAAACGTGCCGAGAGTTAAACGAGGGACCCACCGTCGGAGGTCGCGGAAGAAGACGCTCGACCAGGCGTCCGGTTATTTTCTCACCAAAAGCAAGCTGTACCGCGCTGCCCAGGAGGCTGTCGAGCGCAGCCTGCGGTTTGCCTACGTCGGCCGCAAGAACAAAAAGCGCGATTACCGGGCGCTCTGGATCGTGCGGATCAACGCCGCGTGCCGCTCAGAAGGGATCTCGTATAGCAAGTTTATGCATGGGATGAGAGCCGCCGGACTGGACCTCGATCGCAAGGTGCTGGCTGAGCTCGCCGTTAGTGACGACGCTGCCTTCCGCAACTTGGTAGCCGCGGCCAAAGCCGGACTGGAGAAAGCATGACCCCCGTCCTTCAAGAAACCGATTCTCTGAACAGCCTGGAGCAGCGGATCCAGCAGGCGATTCAGCTTGTTTCGCGGCTGCGAGCCGAAAAGGACTCCGCTCTGGAGCAGGCAGCGCAAGCAAGAGCCGAGTCGGCGCGTCTGGCCGAAGATATCCTTGCGCTCCAGGAGGAGCGCAAGGAGGTCCGCCAGCGCATTGAAAAGCTGTTGGGGCAAATCGACGAACTGGGCGCCTCATAGCGGGGTGCTCGGCCTTTTCGGAGGTGCTGGATGCCCACTAACGCCAGCGAGAAACAGCCGGTCCGCGTCACGATCCTGAGCCGGACCTATACGCTGCTCGCCTCCGGCGACCCGCGCGATGTGGAAGCCGTCTCGGCCAGTGTCAATGACCTGATGCTGTCGATTGCGGGCAAGGCTCCCAACGCCGATTCGACGGGGATCGCCGTGCTGGCCTGCCTGCATCTTGCCGATAAATTGCGCACTCTCGAGCGCGAGCTTCACGTCCTCGAGGAGCGTGTAAACCGAAAGTCAGAAGAGTTCGTTGGCCTGCTGGAGCAGGCACTCACCGCTGGGGGAAAAGCGTAATGGTTCGAGCAAGGCTTCCTTGGCTGCTCGTCTGCCTGCCGCTGGCGGCGGCAGTGAGCTACCAATCAGCGATCGCCGAGTGGCGACGCCAGCGAGAAGCCGGACTTCGCCGGGACGGCGGGTGGCTCACCGTGACCGGACTGTTCTGGCTGCGCGACGGACCGAACCGCTTCGGTGCGGGCCCAGGAAATGACATCGTCTTGCCGGCGGGACCCGACCAGGCCGGAGTATTTGAACTGCGCGGCGGCCGGGTCTCCGCTCAAATGGACGGCGCCACGCGCACAATCCGCCCGGACACCGAGGATCGGATCCTGGTGGGGCGCTTGAAGCTGTTCGTGATTCGGCGCGGCGACCGCTACGCCATCCGGATGAAGGATCCCGATAGTCCGTTCCTGCGCCAGTTCCGCGGTCTCGACTATTTTCCTGCCCACGAAAGCTATCGCGTCACGGCGCGCTTCGTCGCCGAACCGCGCCAGATTCCGATCGCCAACATCGTCGGCCAGACCGAACCGGAGGACAGCCCGGGCTACGTCGTCTTCCAGTTGCACGGCCGACAGTATCGGCTGTACCCGGTGTTGGACGAACCCGGCGCGAAGAGCCTGTTTTTCATCTTCAAGGACGAAACTGCCGGCCAGGAGACTTACGGCGCCGGGCGCTTTCTGGACACGGACCTGCCCAAGGATGGCATGGTCGAATTGGATTTCAACAAAGCCTACAACCCGCCGTGCGCCTTCACTCCGTACGCCACCTGTCCCTTGCCCCCGAAAGAGAATCGACTGCCGGTGCGGATTGAAGCCGGGGAAAAAAAGTACGGCCATTAGCCTGGATCTACACCGATACTCTCATTCGAGTCCAGCCGGGAGGAGGTTCGAAGCCGGAGCTAGCCGACTTCGTCCCGCCCCTTTGAGTTCCGTGAGGCGCCGAGTCGCCGCTCCCGAAGATGTCCCAGCCGGTCGGTGGTGATCGAACAAAGCTAGCGCTACCAGACACAATGACGGCGTCGGGGCAGGCTCTACGCCCCAAACAAGGTC
Organism: Acidobacteriota bacterium; assembly: GCA_028876805.1. Taxonomy (GTDB): domain Bacteria; phylum Acidobacteriota; class Terriglobia; order Bryobacterales; family Bryobacteraceae; genus PSRJ01. The sequence continues at coordinate 10,799 of JAGWQP010000014.1, forward strand.
CCCGACTTCACTCGGATGGTCCGCCCCGCCGCGTCCGGTCAACTATAACAGCCCTACAGTCTCAAACTATGGAGGCCTCGCGCGCGGGCTCGGGCGTGCACGCCTTCAGCCGACGTCTGCGGCTTTTGCCTGCCCGGCCAGCCAGGCGCGGCAGCGGGCGTACAGCGCTTCGACCTCTGGGCCCGTCAGTCCCGGCATATCGGTCTTCACCGGGTAACCGATTTGTGATTGCAGATAGGCGAGGTGCCGGTAGCCTTCGGGGAACCGGGCGAGCAGCGCCGGGTCGAGCGAGAGCTCGGCGGCCGGGTCGACGGGGTCCATCCGGTCCTTTTCATAAATCGGCTGCCGCAACACGATACCCCACCGCCCATCGCGCTTTTCGAGGAAATCACAGAAGCGACCGGTGCAATTGACGTCGCACAGTACGTCGTGTACCCGGGCGCGCTGCGAGATCATCATCTTGGTGAAGGCGATGGCCCGGTTGCCGTTGATGTCGACCGTGCTGGGGCCTTGAAAATGGAGGATGCGCACGCCCTTGGCGAATCCCGCCTTGCTCATCTCGATGAATTCTTCAAAAGTGCCCTGAGTCCAGGTGGCCATCATGCGGCCGTCGGAGTGCCAGACCGTGCGGAAGCGGTCCCACTCGTTGGCATCGCGATAGAGCACCCAATTGTCAATCAGTTCACGGATCTTCAAACGTTCGAGAAGCTGGTCGTCCATGGTGAGGGGTATGATACCTCACCGCGGTTATTAGGAACAATCGGTGCGCGAATTCGAGCCCGCGCGGATCTCGGGAACGCACTCGACGGGGAAATTGACGGATTGAGCCATGGCGCAGAAATAATGGGCCCGCTCGTGGACGCCCACGGCGTCGGCCATCCGGGCTGCGTCCCTGATTGTCATGCGAGGATGCAGGACCGCTTTCGTAAAATGTCCCGATCCGTCCTCCAACTCGGTCATCTCCCCCTCGGCGTCGTCGGAGTAATCGGTGACCACGATGCCCGCGTCGGCGCACAGATGCAGGACCCAGAGCATGTGGCAGGCTGACAGCGCGCCGAGCAGGAGTTCCTCAGGATTGTAGCGTGCGGAATCGCCGCGAAACAGTGGATCGGACGACGCGGGAATCGGCACGCATTTCCCTGCCCCTGAGATTTCGTGATTCCGGCTGTAAGCCCGATAGGTGGTCGTTCCCTCGCCGAGATTGCCGGTCCAGCGGTTGGTAATTCGATAATTGTGCGAGCGCATACCCCTCCTGAGATCGACTATAGCCGACCCCCGAACCGGGCGCCTGGCAGATTTACCCCGCGGCCCGCACTTCGTAGTTCACGCGGCCCTTGCGGTGGCGCCAGGCCACGCTGATCATCTCGAACAACTCTTTTTCGGAGAAGGGCTTCCCCAAGACGTTGTACCCGCCGCGATTCAGCACTTGCATCCAGAAATCGTCATCGGCTTGGCGGGCAGTTACGATCACCGGCGGCGGGAAAGGAAGACTCTTGGTGTGATTGAGCAACTCGACCCACGTTCCGTCAGGCAGGTTCGCCTCGCAGATGAGAACCACGGATAAGCGCTGGCGTAGAGTGTCGGCGGCTTCCGCCACAGTCTCGGCTTCGACCAGAGTCCACCGACTGTGTTCGAACATACGGCGCAATGTGGCGCGATCGGATTCGGGAGCCACCACCAACACGGTCACCTGTGTTCCGGAGGGTTCATCCGATCCCATAACCGGCTTCCTCAACGCGGAAAAATCGTGGGCCGAAGACACGCGCCATCCTGCCCTGATGCTCAGTGTATAGCCGTGCGAGCAGCCGCGCAAGGGGCTGTGGGTGCCGATCCGGAAGACTCTTTTCTGCAGTCCGGATGCCTTCAAAACAGACGTGGCTATCTTATATTGATTTCCCTTGAGAGCTGGTTCGCCGCTTCAAACTGGCGAAGATCAGGGTTCCGACGAGAATTTCCATCAACTTTGGCTCAGCGTCAAAGGCCGATTCGGCGCCTGACCACACGCCCGGCGCGCACCTGGAAGTTCGGCGAGGGCGATCACGGCCGTTTCACCGTCACACCCGCGCCTCGCCGCCGCCCGCTTAATCGGCGAGCGGGTCGGGCCGTATCTGGAAATGGACCACTTTGTCGTCGGTCCCTTTGCCGGTCTCGCTATGGAACGGTGTGCGAGTGCCCCAGGTGGTCCAGACTCCCTTGCCTTTCCAGCCGGCTGAGGCATCGTCGATGCGGCCGTCCATCCCCTTGGCGAAGAACCCGAGTGGATAGGGAACTCGCAATACGACAAACTTCCCATGCACCATAGCCAGCAGCGAATCGGAGCTGTTGCCGGTGGCGATCGGAGTGTTCTTGCCCAGCCCAAGGGTGTCGAACTGATCCACCCAGTCGTAGTAATGCGAGTCGGCGCTGCCGGACTCCTTCACGTTGGCGAAATTCGGTCCCGGCGTGGGGTGAAGCGTCCAGCCCTCGGGGCAGTGCTGGCCGGTGGCGGTCGGGCCGTTGAGTGGACCCTTGCACTTCCGCCGGTCGAAGCTGGCCAAGTGCCCGCTTCCTAGCACTACCCAGACGACGCCGTTGCCATCCACATCCATTCCCCGCGGCGAAAAACCAGAGACCGCCGCTTTGGGGTTGTGCCACGGTACCTCGTAGTATTCGGCCAGAGCCGTTTCGGGAGGGTGCGATCCCGGGCTGAGCCGCACGATCCCGCCTGGAAATCCCAGCACGCTACCCCAGACCATCCCGTCAGGTGCTATGCCTAGACCATAAAACGCAGCGTTAAGCCGCGTGTCCTTGGTCGGATCGGGCTTGGTAGTGATCGCCGAAGACGTACCCAGGCTCTCGCCGCTGGGGGCTGTAAGCACTCTCTGCTCGCTCTCGACGTAAACGTCGCGTTTGCCGTTGCCGTTGGTGTCGAGGACGAGGGCCGTCCATCCCTGCGACTTCTGCTCGTCGTGCGTCTGGTCCCACATTTTGGTGTTGAGCCAGCCCACCACTCCGCCGCCGCCGCCGCTGCTGGTCCACAACGTGTTGTTGGCATCGTGGGCGAACAGTAGATGGTGCGTGCCGTAGCAGGTATTGATCAGCGACGTCTGCTTAGTCGATGGATCATACACGGCGAGTTGCCGGCCGGAGCGCTCGAGCGGTGTAAGCTTGGCCGAATCCAGGTTCGAGCCCGCCTTGCAAAACGCAGGGTCCTCGGGCGGACGAATGCGCGAGGTGAACCACACGCGTCCACGTTCGTCGAACATCGGGTTGTGAACGGTGGTGTGGCTGTCCCAGATCGCCTCATCCCCCCAAACCGCCGACGGCTCGAGCGGCTTCGGCTGGGCAGGAGTGTTGGGATCGCGGTACGGCACCTTAATCTGGCTGATGGCATTGTGCACTGGATCGAGCACTGGTAAATAATCGCGGCTTTCTTCCGGCGATCCGTAGATCAAGCCGTTGGCGTTAACCTTCGGATTACGTTTGTCGGTGGAGATTTCATCGTGCAGATAGGCTTTGGGATCGGCCCAGTCCCATTGCGTGATGACGACGTTGCGCTCCACTCCTTGCGGCCGCGGCGGCGCCGATGTAGGCAGCGCTCCATGCGCGATCCGGTCAGTCCAGTCTCCAAACAACTGCGTGGCGCGCTCGGGACCGAGCTGCCCCAAGCCGCCCGTCATGGCGTTGCCGGCCTGTCCCGATCGAACGCGGCGCAGCCACTGCTGAGCGGGCGAATCCAATTTCGCAAACAGGGCAGGAATGGTGCGCGTGTACTGATTGCCGAGCTGGTGGCAGGACTCGCAACTGTCGGTCTTAATGAGGTGCAGCCACTGATCCTGGGTTTTGATGTTCGGCGAAATGCCGTTGCCGGACGGCCCCGTGCCCGGAAACTCGCTTTTCTCCGGCACCTTTAGCATCGCATACCAGTATTCGGCCGGATACAATTGGGCGGCCGTCTTGGCATCCGGCGCCACAGTCGGCTTCAGATTCACCAGCTTGCCGGGCTCGGTCTCGGTTTTGGGTGAGTCCACTAATCCGTAGCCGCGCGCCCACACGGTGTACTTGGCCTTCGGCAGGTCGGGAATCAGATACCGGCCCTGGTCATCGGTCACCACTTCCTTGATGTAGCGAGTGGGGAGGCCCGTGGTTTCGGCGATCACCCAGACTCCGGCTTCCGGCCCTTTGCTGCTGGCCACCACGCCGCCTATGTCATCGCCATCGATTTTCACCGCGGCCGGCTGCTGCGCGCTCAGGTTGGTCCGCGTCGTGATCAGATATCCGGCTGTGACCAGAGCCACGACGCCGCCCAAGTAAAAGAATCTGGCAATCCGCATATTGCACCTCCTCGCCCGCCTGACGATGCGGCGGGCACTCCTGGAGAGACAGTATATACTCGAACGCGCGCGTGTGCGCAACCCGCCGACGCTCGTCGCCGTCTCGGCGGCGCGTGATATGATTGCCGCCATGCGGAACAGAATCGCCCTTCTTGCCACCCCCTGCGCCTGTCTCTTCGCTTTGGCCGGCGCGAAGGCCCAAACCACGGGACCATTCGCTGCCGAGGCCCAGGTCGGATATCGTGCGATTCCGAACATTACTTACCTTACGGCGAATAACTACGAGGCCAAGCTCGACCTGTACCAGGCGCGGGGGCAAGCTGCGCCCCAGCCGACGGTCCTGTATTTCCACGGGGGCGGGTGGACGGCTGGCTCCAAGGAGAGCAGCATCCTGACCCTGCTGCCGTATTTCGAGATGGGCTTCAACGTGGTCAACGTCGAATACCGCTTAGCACGCGTCTCGCTGGCTCCCGCTGCGGTGGAGGACTGCCTGTGCGCTCTCCGCTGGGTCATCCACAATGCCAAGGAGTACAACATCGATACCAGCCGCATCGTGGTGACGGGCAATTCCGCCGGCGGGCACCTCGCGCTCACCACGGGAATGATTCCCCCATCGGCCGGCCTCGATCGCCAGTGTCCGGGCCCCGAAGAATTGAAGGTCGCCGCCATCGTCAACTGGTACGGGATCACCGACGTCGCCGATCTGTTGGACGGGCCGAATATGAAAGTTTATGCCGTCACCTGGTTGGGCAGCCGGGAGAATCGCAAGGAGATTGCCGGCCGGGTTTCTCCGCTGACCTACGTCCGCCCTGGATTGCCTCCCATTCTTTCCATCCAGGGGGATGCCGATCCGACCGTACCTTATAGTCATTCGGTGAGGCTGCACGCGGCGCTCGAAAAAGCCGGTGTTCCCAACAAGCTGATCACAGTGCCCGGTGGCTTGCACGGCAACTTCAAGCCGGAAGAGTATCCGCATCTCTACGCCGAGATCCGGGATTTTCTGGCGAAGCACGACCTCGTAAAGCACGGCAGTTGATACGCCCACGCGCCGCGCGCTAGATTACGCGGTCTCGCTCTCCATCTTGGCGAGGGCGGCCATTTCCTCCTCGAAGGTCGCGATGCGACCGTGGACCGGAAGTCTTTGGCAAAGTGGACCTTGCTTCCTCTCATGAACCCTCTTTTCCTAGCGTGCTCTAATACGCGCGCGAGATTCCCGGGGCCGCCCCCCAGGACTAAAAACCAGCAGCGCCCCGCACTGCGATCGCGCTATGGGATCGCAAATGAGAAGGGCGGAATTCTGTCCCAGAGGCCGGTGAGCGGCAAGAGTTAATCGAAGTTTACGTCATGAATCTGTTCAAACCGGCCGGAATTCTCTAAGCCAGCGGCAAGGCCTTCAGGTAGGCTCCATAATGTATACTGCTGTCCGGCGCTCGATTCGGGAAAGGTGCCACCCGACAAGGAGGTACATCGTGGGGAATACGGGGAGGCCGTCATATTCAGCCCGCGAAGGGCAAGCCGATTGCGAACCTGCTCGTTCGCTGGCTCGACATGGCGGAGGTTGCTGCCGACAGCATCGGCGACAGCACGGGCAAGCTCGAGGCTTAGCCGTTCCGGCCGCCAGGCTCAGAAAGGGAAAGTGATGCTCTCCAAGTTTGGCCTCCTATTGCTTGGGTCAATTCTGCCGTTGTCCGCCCAGTGGGAAAATCTGAAGGGCGGCGATACCAATCTCAAGGCGCCCGCGCCGCGCCGGGCCGACGGCAAGCCCGACTTAACCGGGATCTGGATCGCCGATCCACCCAAGCTGCGGGACGTGACGCTTGATCTCAAGCCGGGCGAGCTCCAGATGCAGGAGTGGGCTGAGGCGGTCTACAACCAACGCAAGACCGGCGATCTCTCCGCCGACGATCCGGATGCTAACTGCCTGCCGCAAGGCGTTCCCAAGATCGATACCACGCCTCTACCGTTCAAGATCTACCAGGAACCGAAAGTGGTGGTAGTGCTGTACGAGGCGTTCGACCAGTTCCGGCAGTTTTTCCTGGATGGCCGGGCCCTGCCCAGGGATCCGAATCCCCAGTGGTTCGGATATTCGATTGCTAGGTGGGAAGGCGATACGCTGGTTGTCGAATCCTCGGGCTTCAACGGCAAGGCGTGGCTGGACCAGGTGGGCCATCCTTCGACTGAGAAGCTACGGGTCACCGAACGTTTTCGGCGGCGCGACTTCGGGCACATGGACGTGATCTCGACTATCGACGACCCCGGAGCATACAAGAAACCCTGGACCTTTACCCAACCTCTGACCCTACTGCCCGCGACCGAGTTGCTGGAACTCGTGTGTAACGAGAACAATAAGGATATTCCACACCTCAAAGGAAAGTAGCCCGCGCCGCGACGCCCGCGGCCCAATTGATATAATCTTGCGACGGATCAGGTGAAGTTCCTTCTCTCGTTTGCAACACTCACCTGGGTTAGCGGCACCGGTCTCGGGACGCGATTCTGGAGGGGCCCGAAACGATCGATCCCGATTCCCGCGAGAACCTGAAAGACACCTATCTGATCCCGGAGCGCTGTACCCAGTACTGCGGTGGCCGCGGCCAGTATCCGCTTCGAACGAATCGAGGAAACAGATGATTGCACGTCGGACGTTAATTCAGAATGTGGCGGCCGTCTGGGCCGCTTCCGGCATCTGGGTCAAAGTGAGCCGTGCCCAGCCGGTTCCGAATTCCTCCGGCAGCGAGCCGGCAAAGCTCAAGGCGCCTCGAGGGGCTTGCGATTGCCACCATCACATTTACGATGCCCTGCGGTTTCCACCCCTCCAGCCGGGAGGCACCATCATCCCGAACGCACGCGTGGAGGAGTTTCGCCTCTTGCAGAAGCGGATCGGAACCACCCGCAACGTCGTGGTCACGCCGCTTGCTTATGTCACGGACAACCGCGTGACCTTGGACGCGATTGCGCGGCTCGGAACGAACGCACGGGGCGTCGCGGTGATCCGCCCTACGGTCACCGACGCCGAGTTGAAGCGCCTGGCGGAAGGCGGCATCCGAGGAATCCGGTTCTCCCTCACCAATCCGAAGGATCGGCCGACCTCGATCGAGATGATCGAGCCTTTGTCGAAGCGGGTAAACGCGCTGGGCTGGCACGTGCAAATCAACATGACCGCCGACGAGATCGTGGCTGCGGAGGATCTGTGGAACCGGCTGGCTTCCCCGATCGTGTTCGACCACATGGGACACGTCCCCGAACCGGCTGGCGTGAGCCATCCAGTCGTCACCCTGATTCGCCGCCTCGTCGACAAAGGCCGCACCTGGGTCAAGCTGTCGGTGACCTATGACAATACCCGCGACGGCCCGCCGTCCTATCGAGACATCACGCGCGTTGCGCAGGCGTACGTGAAGGCTGCGCCGGAGCGGATGCTATGGGGGAGCAACTGGCCGCACCCAAACGAGTCAGTCAAGCCCGATGACGCCGCGCTGTTCGACCTGATGGCCCAGTGGGCGCCGGACCCGAAGACGCGCCACCGCATCCTGGTGGAGAATCCGGAAGCGCTGTACGGCTTTACGAAATCATGACTTTGCGGGGAAATTGCCCGTTGTCTTCGAGGAACGTCTTCTTCCGCTTCAGTGCCGCGGCCTCCGGCTGCATGACGCCGTTCGCATCGGTGACGCGCGAAACCAGCGTATGCTCGCCCGGCGTCGCGCCCTCCCAGCGATATGTGAACAGCTTCCACGAATACCGGCTGTTGGATTTATCAAGCGTGGCCGGCTGCCAGGCGCCGCCGTCGATCTGTACTTCAACCGATTTGAGCGGCGTGCCATCGTTCAACACGAATCCGAGAATCGAATGGGCTCCGGCGGTCTTCCTCACCCGGGCAATTACGGACTTGGGATGCATCCGGGTGACTTCGCTCTCAATCCACTGGGTCTCGGGATCGGCATCCTCGCCGGTGCCGCCCACTCCGCGCAGGGTGCGGTACCAGCGGGCCTGAAAATTTCCTAGATAACGGTCTTCCTGCAGGTGCACTTCCGCCAGCCACTTCACGTTGGCCACGCCATACCATCCCGGCACGATCAGCCGCGCGGGGAAACCCTGATCCCTCGTCAGCGGCTCGCCATTGAGCGCATAAGCGACCATCACGTCGGGTTTCAGGGCATTTTCGAGCGTCATGCTGCGCCCAAACTGCTGCTCGAGTTTGTACGTCTGTTGCCGGAAGACGATGTCGAGCGGACCGCGGTCCGTGCCGAGAAAGACGGCTTCCCGCGCCCGCGGATCGATCGTCAATTGCTTCAATATCGAGCTCAGGCGGACGCCGGTAAAGCGCCCGTTCGAACAGAGGCCTTCCATCGCCCGGGGACTGTTGCCGGAGCACTCGTAGCCGTTGATGATTTCGGTGGACTTCATCGCCCGGAGATCGGACAGAGAATACTCGGCCTGCTTGTGCACCAGGCCCGTGAACTTCAGCCGGTACTTCTCGCCATCGATCTCTGGTTTATTGAAGTGTTGTGTGCCGAAGAACTGATCTTTGGGCGTGATCGGGCCGTCGATCTTACGGATGTCGAGCAGCCGCGCGGTCGAATTGGGATTGTTGGGATTGAACGTGTTGGGAATATCGGTGAAGGGAACGTCGGAAGCGTCCTCGGCCATCGCCGGTAGGGCCCAGTCCGGCATCAGCGCCAACCAGCTCGCCGTCGCCAGCCCCTTCCGCAGAGTCTCTCTCCGGCTGATCAGTTCCTCCATTTTCGGTCTCCTTGGCCCGCACCAGGCTCTTGGGGGCGAAGCGAAACGATGATAGCAGCAACAGACGGCGATTTCCACCGCTTGCCAAGTCCGGACGGCTCTCGCAAGACCCCGCCCGGAAGATGCTGATTCACTGGGAACCTGGAAGGGTGATGTAGAAGGTCGCGCCTTTGTTAAGTTCGGACTCAACCCAAATCCGTCCTTCGTGGCGGCTGACGATCTTGCGGCAGATCGCCAGACCCATGCCGCTGCCGGAAGCTTTGTCGCGAGGCTGCAGGCACCTAAAAATTCCGAAGACTTTTTCCGCGTACTGGGGATCGATTCCGATTCCGTTGTCACGCACCGAAAA
>JAGWQP010000189.1 GCA_028876805.1 Acidobacteriota bacterium
TTGCGAAGAATCAGTCGGGTCTGTGAGTCCGAAAAGGACATTCGTCACCTCGTCTCGAAATAGACCTAGGCGTCAGTGCAGCGGTTCCAGCCTCGAACTGCTGAACTCGCACCGGTCGTCTTCCGGGCTGAACCGTTGGGAACCAGATCAAGACGGATGCTTACGGCGGAACTCGGCAAGGTTGGCGATGTACGAGTGTTCTGCTACGACACGACACGGGGCGTCACCTCCCTTTGGGGCTCGTCCGGGGTTACAACCAAATTAGGAGGTCATAGTCTGACATGACCCTCAAGGAGCATCACGTCTTCGACCGGTGCCTCATTGCAGCCCTTCTCATCCTCTGCGGGTACCTCATGCTGCTGATCTTCAGCAGGCTCACGCTGCCGTAGATTGCGCCGCGACTGGGACTCGTGCCGGTGTTACCTCGCTTTGGCGTATTCCGGACTTCGGTGAGATCGCCCAGACTCCGACAGTTACCAGGGAAAACTCGCAGGCAGCCTCCGTAAGTGCACTCAACCCAATCGTCCTAAACCAGTCATGTTGTGGGCACAGGACCCCGTGGCGCCGCAGTCGCCCCACCGAGACGGCCCCGGCCAGACCACACGGTTTGAAGGTGCTTCGCGCCTAGCTATAGAATATTCGGGACGGGCGCTTTCTACCGACAACCACGCTCCGAGGAGGAGAAGCTGTGTTCCAAAAACCTGCTGTCGTCGCAATCTGCTTCGCGTTCCTGTGTGGGAGCGCCGGGGCTCAGGATTCAAAAACCGTGATCGCCAACGCACAAAAGGCATTGGGCGATCTGCAGTCCATTACGTATTCGGGATCGGCGAAGGATGTGGCATTCCAGCAATGCGGAGCCAACGCCGCCGACATGATGTGCCGGGGGACCCACGATCCCATGCGGCCGATCCACAACTACGTGCGCGTGATTGAGCTCACCAGTCTCACGTCACGAGCGATGGGGACTACCAACAACATCGGACCCGGCGGTTCCACAACCGTGACGCCCGGGACCTTTTTCCAACAGGTCACACCGCAACAGGCCGATGTCTCTCAACCCTGGGCCAACTCACTGGAGTTATACATCACGCCCTGGGGTTTTCTGACGGGCGCCGCAGCGAATCACGCCACGGTGAGCCGTCACAAGGTCGAGGGCAAGAACTACACGGTGCTGACCTGGAGCCCGACGGTAAAGGCACCTTCCGGCAAGAGCTATGTCATCAATGGCTATGTGAACGCACAGAATATCGTCGAGCGCGTGGAAACGTGGCTCGGGGAAAACATCTTGGGCGACATGCACATCCTGGCGACTTACACCGGATGGAAAGACTTCGGCGGCGTGATGGGTCCCGCGAAGATCGTGCAGACGCGCGGCGGCTGGCCATTCTTTGAAGTGGATGTCAACGCGGCGAAGGCGAATCCTCCGGACGTCGCGACGCTGGTCCCTCCGCCGGCGCCGGGCGGGAGCCGTGGGGGCACCGGTGGCGGAGCACCGCCGGCTCCGGCGCCGCTGACGGTCACTTCAGAAAAGCTCGGCGACGGCCTCTACCGGCTCACGACCGGCCCTGGCAGTTACGATTCGGTGATCGTCGAGTTCAAGGACTACATCATGATGCTCGAGGCCGGCCAATCCGAGGCGCGCGCTCTCGCGTACGTCGCGGAGACGAAGAAACTGATCCCGAACAAGCCGATCCGGTACGTCATGAACACGCATCCTCACTCAGATCACACCGGAGGGCTGCCTGTGCTGGTGGCCGAAGGCGCGACGATCATCACGCAGAACAATAACGCGGAGTTTTTGGGGAAAGCGCTCAACACTCCGAGAACGCTGCTTAACGACACGCTCGCTAGGAATCCGAAGAAGGCAAAGGTTGAAGCCGTGGCCGAGAAGAGGGTGTATTCCGACGGAACCCGAACCGTGGAAATGTACCACGTCGCTCCGGTTCCGCACTCCAACGGGTTGATGATCGCGTACATTCCCAGCGAGAAGATCCTGTTCCAAGGCGACTTCTCGGTGAACCCGGGGGAACCGGCAAACGACCACGTGAACGCGCTGGCCCCGATTCTGGAGAAGCTGAATCTGGACTTTGAGCGCTATATCAACGTGCACACCTCCGCGACGCCCCAGACCAAGGCGGATGTGCGGAAAGCCGTTGAACTAAGAAACGGCGGCCGTTAGCCCAAGTTCGTCACGGATTTGTGGACAACAGCTTGGTGTCCGGCGGCGCAAGCGCCGTGCTTACAATCGGCGATTTCCAAGCGATGGAGTGTAGACTAACCCTCTTGTAGGCCCGCTGCGTCCATGACACGATCAGTCGAGAATGTTGTTACGGCCCACTTAACGCGAGCAGGTAGGGCAAAGATCACACCTAGTGGAAGTTCACCCGTTCGAATTCCCACGAATCGGTGCTGGCGAACGATATCTTCGAGATGTTCCGCAGGCAGAACGAGACGGATTCGCATTCCCGAGGTGAGGTAGGAGCAACTAAGAGCGACGGGCATAATCGATGGGCCTCGGCACGTGATAGACTCGCAGGTGCCCCTGGAAGTTAACTGATGCGTTGCCTTTTAGCGATTGCCCTCTCTGTGCCTTTGTTCGGACAAGCCACGCGTGTCGACGATGCGGCGCTCAAGAACAGCGCAAAATTGACGTCGGATGGCGATTGGCTGTCCTATGGCCTCACGCCGGGCGAGACACGTTATAGTCCCCTCAAGCAGATCGAGGCGTCGAACGTAAAACGCCTGGGCCTGGTGTGGTCGTATGAAGTCGGCGACGGCGGAGGCGATCAGGAAGCCACGCCGCTGGTCTGGAACAACACGATCTTTGGCGTCACCAACTGGAGCATCGTGTTCGCCGTAGACGCGCGCACCGGCAAGGAGAAATGGCGTTGGGATCCACTGGTGAACCGCAAGGCGACCAGCGACAAGATGTGCTGCGGCGTGGTGAACCGGGGGTTAGCGCTCTACCACAACAAAGTCTACGTTCCCGTGAACGATGGCCGCCTGGAGGCGCTCGAAGCGGACACTGGCAAGCCGGTATGGGAAGCTCGTGTCTGCTGGGTTCAGCACGAACAGACGCTCACCATGGCGCCGCGGATTGCCAAGGGCAAGGTGATCGTGGGAGCGGCGGGCGGCGACCGTCCGACACGCGGTTTTTTTGCCGCCTACGACGCCGAAACGGGCCGCGAAGTCTGGAGGTTCTACACCGTTCCAGGCGATCCCGCCAAGGGCTTTGAGTCCTCGGCCATGCGCAAGGCCGCGGCCACTTGGGAGGGTGAATGGTGGAAGCTCGGCGGAGGTGGCGCGGTATGGGATGGGATCTCCTATGACCCCGATAGCGAGCTGCTGTATGTCGGCACAGGCAATGCCGAGCCTTGGCCCCAAGCGCTTCGCACCAAGGATGTGAGCACCGGGCGCGACAACCTGTATGTAGCTTCCATCGTGGCCGTACATGTGGACACCGGTGAGCTCAAGTGGCACTACCAGATGGTCCCCGGCGACGAGTGGGACTACGACAGCGTGCAGCAGATGATCCTGGCGGATTTGAACATCAACGGCAGGACGCGAAAGGTCATCATGCAGGCCAACAAAAACGGGTTCTTCTATGTGCTGGACCGCGTCACGGGCGAGTTCATCTCAGCGCAACCTTTTTCGAAAGTCACTTGGGCGAAAGGAGTCGATCAGAAGACGGGACGGCCAATCATCAATACCGAGGTGAAGTACGGCAAGGATCCGGTGCCGGTATCGCCCGGCGGCGGGGGCGCGCACAACTGGTCGCCGATGTCTTTCAATCCGCAAACCGGCTTGGTGTACGTGCCAACGCGGGGTTGGGACACGTTCAACTATGCGGTCAATTACGACTTTAAACCGGAACGTGCAAGCGGTGTGGGCCTGACGGGGCTGAATGTCAACACGCGCGGACTGACGCCGCAGCCGCCAGGACCCGCCACTGGTCCGGAACCGCTCGAAGGCGGTAATCTCGGCACGCTGGTAGCCTACGATCCCGTGAAGCAGGAGATCCGGTGGCGCGTCCCGGTGGGGAACAGCCGGTACGGGGGCACGCTGAGCACAGCAAGCAACCTGTTATTCCAGGTGGCTCCCAACGGACGCCTGATCGCCTACTCGGCAGGCAAGGGGGAACCACTGTTCGAAATGGCTACGGGCCTGCGCAATGGCATGGGCCCGCCAATAACGTTCGCAGCGGACGGCAAGCAGTACATCGCGCTGATGGGCGGCTCGGGCGGCACGCCGAGTCCGGGCCGAAGCGCTGAGGCGACCACGGCGATGAAGCCGCAGCTGCTGGTGTTTGGTCTCGACGGCAAGGCGGAACTGCCGCAACCTGGGGTCGCACCGGCGCCGGCTTCGCCAGACCCGCACCAGTAGGCCGGGCAGCGCATCATCACCTGACCGGGCACTGCTCCATCGAGGCGAAGGACGACCGCAGGAGAGGGCTGGCAGCATGGCGGTTCATCTGGCAAACGGGTGCTTGATGGAGCAGCGCTCAGAAAGGCATTCGAGTACTGTGCTCTCAAAACGCGAACTCTGGTGACAGGCTGACCGCGCGCACCTACAAATATTCCGGGAAGAGCGAGGAGATTGCCTCCATGATCAGGCTCGACGATCCCTACATCCTGGCCTACCAGTGCCCGCGCGCCGCAAGATCACCCTGTCCGAGGGCATCACCCGATACACGCTGGTCGATGAGCATTTGAATCTCCCGCTCTGCCATTGCTTGTTCGGGCGCAAGAAATTGAGTATCCAGCCTTGAAACCAAGAGCTTCGGCCGTTCGATGATAATGTTCGAAGATTTTCGCTGATAGCGAAATTCGGCTTCGCGAAATGGATTGGCGAAGATGGGCGTAACCGGAGATATCGACCGACTGAATGCGCTGCGCAACACTCGCTCCCGCCTCTTCCCCGAGAACTTGAAGAGGTCGATGCCCGAATGGACGGGCAAGAACAGACAAGGATGGCTAAGAGCGTTTCTGGTGGACATGGATAAAAATGCCGGGCTACACGTCGAGCTGGAATCTGATCGCCTAGGTGTTGACGATGAACCCGAAGGACAAGAAAGCTCGGCAATTACGCCGGGCTCCGTCGAACAGCAAACCGACCAGCGCGTCGATGTACCTCCTTCTGGCGCTGGGGTTCGGTCGACGAATCAGAGAAATGCGCGGCGCGGCCGGATCAGTCCCGGTAATCGGTTCGTAGAAACCTGACCTCGCTGACGCACCTCACGCTCCTTTGCGGGAGTCGCGAGAAATTCGCGCCGCCTCCGCGTGTAACTCTTGAGCGGGCGCGGCAGGGAGCGGCGGTGGAGGCGTGGCACCGAACGATCTTGAGGCGGCGGTGGAGGCGGTCAAACCGTCACTGCCACTTCGAAGACGAAAAGCACCGGCGGATTGTCGACCTCGACGTCGTTGGGTCCCACGACTTGAGGCGCCGCGGGCAGATAGCCCAA
>JAGWQP010000190.1 GCA_028876805.1 Acidobacteriota bacterium
CCCAAGTTCGCCACACGCCTCTTACGCCCACGCTCTATGAAGTTGGCGCTCGAGTTCGGCCACGATGCCCTCATTGTGCCGTCGAGCCTGATTTCCTGGCGCGGCGATTTCGTCGCCGAGTCGACCGATCGGGTTCGCTCCGCAATCTTTGCGCGTCCTTTCGGGGATGATCGTCGAGCGCGGGCAGGGTGATTAGAAGCGTCGAGACTAGCCGACAGAGGCAGGCCAACTTTGCAATCGGCTTGAGATTTCTTTAGCTCCGGACAGGCCACCTCGGGCCGGGCGCGAGCAGCTCCGGCGCGCGCGGGATCGCCCGACAGCAAGATAACCGAGAAGGCCAATCGAACCGAGCGCCCCGCGGCCCAAGGCTTCGGCCATCTGGCGTGTTTCAATCGCCCCTCGGCCGGAGTCCAGAAGCATGACGTAGGCAGACGAGCGGTGCGCCAATCGGGCGGCATCTTGCGCGGCTCATATCATGGGCGGCTCATGGGCGGCGAGAGTTGACCGGCACCTGGATCTTCGCAGGCGCAAATCCTATACTTGCCTCGAACCTCCCGACGGACCGGCCCGGCCGGGCTCTGAAGCCGCCACCCGGAAGGCGTCAATGAGAAGGCGGGAGGGGCTCGCACGGTTACCTATCGGTCGGTAGGTAACGCGCCAATTTTGCGATACACTGTTTAGCTGAATCGACTATGAGAGCCCTTCGGAATTCGCAAGCAACGATTCCTCACACCATAAAGACCGTCGCCGTCGCTCTGCTCTTGGGGGTCGCCGTGATACCGGCTGGCGCCCAAGCACAGGCCTATCGTGCTCCACGGGTGGCCGGCGGAAAGCCCGACCTCAACGGCATTTGGCAGGCGCTGAATGAAGCCAACTACGATATTGAGACGCACGAAGCACGGCCCGCGCTAGCCCTTCGGCCCGGACCCTACGGCGCGGTTCCGGCCGCGCCGCTACTGGCGCTAGGCGCCGTGGGCGCGGTGCCGCCCGGTCTCGGGGTCGTAGAGGGCGGCGTGCTTCCGTATAAACCGGAGGCGCTCGCCAAGAAGAAGCAGAATCAGGAGAACTGGCTGACCTCGGATCCCGAGATCAAGTGCTATCTGCCGGGGGTGCCGCGCGCCACTTACATGCCGTATCCGTTTCAGATCCTCGAAAGCGCCAGCGCGATCACGTTCGTTTATGAGTACGCGGGCGCCGTGCGCAACGTCTTTCTAAAGGATCCGGGGCCGGCGCCGGTGGACTCGTGGATGGGGCAATCGGTTGGGCACTGGGAGGGAGAAACGCTGGTCGTGGACGTCAAGGGCTTCAACGACCAGAGCTGGTTTGATCGGGCCGGCAATTTCCACAGCGAGGCCCTCCACGTCATCGAGCGATACACGCGCGCCAGCCCGGACGTGATTTCGTATGAGGCGACCATCGAGGACCCTCAGGTATTCTCGCATTCCTGGAAGATGACGATGCCGCTTTACCGGCGTCAGGAAAAGAACGCGCAGCTGCTCGATTTCAAGTGCGTCGAATTCGTCGAAGAGCTGCTGTATGGCCAGTGGCGAAAGAAGCCGCTTAGCCGCCAGTAGAGGAGGTGTTGTGGCTTCAAACCCATGGCTCTGGTTCGCCGTTGTGGCGGAGGTGACCACTGTATCTGCCTGTCTGACGCCGGTTCCAGCCGCCGGCCAGGTCGCCAAAGCCTCTCTGAAACCGACCGCTCCGCGGCGTCTGGCGGACGGCCATCCGGATCTGGAGGGCACTTATGATCTGGCCACGCTGACGCCGCTCGAGCGGCCGCGAGGAGCCAAGGCCGTACTGACGCCGGAGGAGGCGGCCGCCCTCGAAAAAGCTGCGGCCGGGCGGCGGGACAAGGCCAACGAGGCGATCAGCGGGGATCGATCGGCGCCGCCCAAGGGTGGGGATGGGTCGAGCGGCCCGGCGGGAGGCGTCGGCGGCTATAACTATTTCTGGCTCGATCCGGGATCCAGATACAACGTGGTCGGCGGTGAGATTCGCTCGTCGATCGTGGTCGATCCGCCGGACGGGCGCGTGCCTCCTTATCAGTCGGCAGCGCGCGAGCGGCTGGCCTCGCTGCGCGCGCGGCCTACGTCGGATGCGCAGGAAAGCAGGGATCCGGGGCTGGAACCGCCGGGCTCCTACGACGACCCGGAACGCCGGCCGCTCGGCGAGCGCTGCCTGCTCGGGTTTGGTTCAACCTCGGGGCCGCCCGCTCTACCGGACTACTTCTATAACAATCTTCATCAGATTGTGCAGACCCCGGAGGCGATCATGATCCTTACGGAAATGGTCCACGACGCGCGAATCGTGCGCATAGGCGACGAGCACCTTCCCAAGACGATTCGCCGGTGGATGGGGGATTCGGTCGGCCACTGGGAAGGCGATACCTTGGTCGTCGACACCACGAACTTCAACGACCAGACACGATTCCGGGGATCGACCAAAAACCTGCATGTGGTGGAGCGGTTTTCGCGCGTGGATGACAAGACCCTACTCTACCGCTTCACCATCGAGGACCCCGATACCTGGGACAGGCCGTGGACGGGCGAATACACCTGGCCTGCTACCGATCAACCGATTTATGAGTACGCCTGCCACGAGGCCAACTATGCGCTCGGTGATATCCTGCGCGGCGCACGGACCCGCGAGGCTGAAGCGGCAGCGAGGACCAGCAAGTAGGGTCGCACTTCAAGAAAAAGTGAGTCCATCCATGCGAACCAAGCTCTTAGCTTTCACGACTGCCGGCGTGGTGCTGTTCGTCGCCGGGGCGGTGCCGGCACTCGCTCATCACGCCTTTGGGGGGGAGTTCGATCCGGACCGGCCGCTCCTGCTCAAGGGTAAAGTGGTGAAGGTCGAGTGGGTCAACCCGCATGCCTGGATTCACCTCGAAGTCCTGAAGCCGGACGGCACCAAGGAGGAGTGGATGGTGGAGGGTGGCAGCCCGAACTCTTTGTTGCGGCACGGCGTCACCAGGGACAGCCTCCCGGTTGGAACCGAGATCGTGGTCGATGGCTATCAGGCGCGGGACCACTCTCTGCTGCGCGCAAACGGCCGCAACATCACGTATCCGGACGGCCGCAAGCTGCTTCTGGGCTCGTCGGCGCCGGCTGCGGAAAATGACCGGGATCCGGTCAATCCGAACAAATAGGGCGCAGGTCTCTGACTCTTGAAAGGAAATTCCAATGTGGAAACAGATAACACTTGCGGTCGTGGCGGCGGGTCTCGGTTTCGCCCAGCAACCCAATGACTACGGCGACGCCAAATCGTGGCTGTGCCGTCCCGGACAACACGACGCCTGCAACATCGATCTGACAACCACGGTTGTCAGCACCAACGGCAGCTTGAACCGCGAGACCTGGGCTGAGGATCCGAACGCGCCGGTCGATTGTTTCTATGTGTATCCGACCGTGTCCACCGACCCGACCCCGAACAGCGACATGGTGGCGGACGAGGCGGAACGGAATGTCATTCGGCAACAGTTCGCGCGTTTTGCTTCCAAATGCCGTCCCTTCGCGCCGATGTACCGGCAGATCACGCTGGCCGGTCTCCGCCTCAGGTTGGCCTCTGGCGGAGGTGGCGCATCCCTAGAGCACGGCCTTCAGTACGACGATGTGAGGGACGCGTGGAAGTATTATCTCGACCACGACAACAAGGGACGCGGATTTGTACTCATCGGCCATTCGCAGGGCTCGTTCGTGCTGGCGGAGTTGATCCGGCAGGAGATCGACGGCAAGCCGGTCCAGGCGCGGATGGTGTCGGCGATCCTGCCGGGCGCCACGATGGCGGTTCCGCGCGGCAAGGATGTCGGCGGGTCGTTCCGGCACGTGCCCTTCTGTCATTCAGCGTCCGAAACCGGGTGCGTCATCGCCTACTCGTCGTTCCGCTCCACGGTGCCGCCGCCGGCCAACACGCTGTTCGGCAAAGTCGCTGACAAAGATATGGTCGCCGCGTGCACCAATCCGGCGTCGCTCGGTGGCGGTAGCGGCGAACTGCACGCGTATCTGGCCACCGATGGCCGCACTATCGTCGGAACAACCCCGCCCAAACCCTGGGTGGCGCCGGAACGTGCGATCGACACGCCGTGGGTGAGCGTTCCCGGCCTGCTAACGGCGCAATGCACCTCCAACGAGAATGCGACCTACCTCGAGGTGACCCTACACCCCGATCCTAACGGAAAACGCACCGGCGACATCGTTGGCGATTTGGGTGGGAACGGGCAAGTTCTGGCGAACTGGGGCCTGCACTTGGTCGATGTCAACATCGCCATGGGCAATCTTGTAGACCTCGTTGGCCAGCAGGCGAAGGCGTGGCTTTCGAAAACGGCGCAGGCGGCGCGTGGGAAGTAGACGCCCCAGCGAGAGAGTTCATGGAGACACCCTATGTTTAAGCGATTATTCCGTGGTGTTCGCATTGTGGGCCTTTTCCCTGGGCTGGTTGTTTCCGCCCAAGACGCCGGCATGGTGCTTCGCACATCGGTTACTTATCGCACCCAGCGAGCTACTCTAGAACTCAGCGAAGAACAGCGCAAGCAGGCCGATGAACTCGCACGCCAGGCTCAGGCGGCGAACCAGGCCCAGAAGTACGGAGAGGCGATTCGCGACTACTATGAGGGCCTGGCCATCATGCGAAGCCAGGACTGGACGCCGGCCTTCGAGTTCGCCTCATCGCTCGAGGCCAGACTCGATCACCACATGTTGGAGCCCGGCCAGCGCGTGACGGTCTCGCTGAGACCGCTTTACACCAGCGCGCGCGCCGGGGAGGCGAAACTGAGCGCGTCGATCTTCCTTCTTCCGGGCGGACAGAGTCCCATCTCCCAGCGGGCCGTCGATTCGGCGGCCCTTCCGTTCACTCTCTCGGTCACAATGCCGGAGGTGGCCCCGGGCGACTACACGGTGGAAGTGCGGCTGGCGAGGGAAGGCGCCTCGGCCTCAGGACCGTTCGTCAAATCGTTGCCGGTTCATGTCGAGGCGCTTTCGAGCGAACGGGACCGGCTGCGCGCCCGACTGAAGCGCACGACCGAAAACAACAGCGCAAAGGCGACCGCCGAATACGCGCTGGCGCTTTATGATCTCGCCGATCGCGGAGAAGTGAACCCGCACCGATACAAGCTGAGCGATGAATTTACCAACGCCAATTCCATTTTGGAGGCCGTCGAAGCCGGCCGCGATCCGTTTGCGACCCGGCGCGGGGACGTTCGCAAAGCCTATCGTTCCGCGGTAGACAACACGTTGCAACCCTACCGCCTGTTCGTGCCCCAGGCGTATGACCGAGCCACGCCAGCGCCGCTGGTCGTCGCCTTGCACGGCATGGGCGGGGACGAGAACTCGCTGTTCGACGGGTATAATAACGGGGCGCTGAAACGTGAAGCCGAGCGGCGTGGTTTCGTAGTCGTTGCCCCAAAAGGACGCGACACGGCTTCGATGTACCGCGGATCCGCCGACCAGGATGTCATCGATGTGATCGCCGAAGTGCGCCGCGACTACAAGATCGATCCGCGCCGCATCTATCTCATGGGGCATTCCATGGGTGGATACGGCACGTGGAGCGTGGCGATGGCGCATCCGGATCTGTTTGCCGCGCTCGGGCCCATCTCGGGTGGCGGCGATCCCGCAGGCCTGGCGAAGATCCGTCAAATTCCGGAGTATGTCGTGCACGGAGATGACGACCGGACCGTCAACGTGAACGAGTCACGCCGCATGGTGGAGGCCGGTAAGAAGGCGGGTATCGAGATCGTCTACGTCGAGGTGCCAGGCGGAAGCCATGTGAGCGTGGCTGCGCCGCAGTTCGGCCCCATGCTCGATTTCTTCGCCAGGCAGGCGAAACAAGAATCTGCGGCTTCGCCCGCCGGCCCTCCGGCTAGCGCGGTGGCCGGCCACTACAGCGGCCAATGGGTGGGTGGCTCGTCGGGGACCTTCCGGCTGAGCTTGGAGGGCGGTGCCGGTAGTGGCTGGAAATGCGAAGTCACGTTCACGCTCTCCGGCGAACAGGTGAAAACAACGATGCGCCAGTGCAATGTCGACCAATCTAAAATCGACGCCGCGTATGATTTCGATGCGCAGGGCTTCACCCTTCGGTCTCACATCAATGGGCAGTGGAACTCCAAGGGAGTCGACGGCACATACCGGACCACCACGACCGATGGTGCCGCCGAGGTCGACCAGGGCACGTGGAGCGCCGCGCGCGATTGAGCTGGAGGCGAAGCCTTCAAAGAGAGGAACTGGCGGCTTGCAGGCGGCGCATCCCGCGCAACCACCGTTCGTAGTCCGTGGCCTTCCGTTCGAAGTAGTTGGCCACTTCGGGATGCGGGAGAATCAAGAACCTTTCCTCAGCCAAGGCCTTGACGACTGCTTCGGCGACCTGGTTCGGTTCGAGCGCCGTTTCGCGGAGTAAAGCGCCGATACCCGGGTGAGGAGCGGTGGCTAGCATGTTCGTTCGCACCCCCTGCGGGCACAATACCGACACGCGAATGCCCTGGTCGTAGTGTGCGATCGCGAGCCATTCGGCGAAAGCGACCGCTGCGTGCTTCGTGACCGAGTAGGGCGCCGAACCGATCTGGGTGAGGAGGCCCGCCGCCGACGCCGTCTGCAGAAGGTATCCGCCCCCACGGGCGATCATTCCCGGCAGTACTGCGCGCGCGGCGTAAATGTGGGCCCCTACGTTGACTTCCCATGTGCGCTGCCAATCATGGTCCGGAACTTCCGCGCCGCCTTGGACGATGATTCCGGCATTGGAGCAAAACAGGTCGATACGCCCGAACATCCGCTCGGCGTGCTGGACCAGGCGGATGATGTCCGATTCCTTGGCGACGTTGGTGGGAACAGCCACTCCACCGATCTCGTTGGCCACCGTAGTGGCGCCCTCCGCGTCGAGATCGGCAATAACCACCGCACGCGCCCCTTCTTCGGCGAAGCGCTCGGCGAGAGCGCGGCCGATGCCGCGGGCCGCGCCCGTAACCACGACGACCTGATCGGCGAGTTGCATAATTGTCGGAAAAAGCGCGTGCCGATGAGGGCTGGAGCGCTTTTGGCCCTCGGCCGCGGCCTCCTAGTGCGCGGCTAGTACACCTGTCGACCGGTAGGTCGAACTGATATTATATTAGCCTGGCGTTGACGGAGTCACGCCTATCTCCAAAGGATGCGCGACATTCTGGTGGCTTCCGACACGGCAACCGTCCGCCCGGGCGAAGAGCTTAACCTCACCGTCTTGGCCGAGTACCTCGATCGCAGAATCGATAGCGGCGGAAACACCATCGAGGTCGAGCAGTTCCCCAATGGCCACTCTAACCTGGTGTATTTGGTGCGGATGGGACACCGGGAATATGTTCTCCGGCGTCCGCCGCTCGGCCCGGTGGCGCCCAAAGCGCACGACATGGCGCGCGAATATCGCGTGCTGCAGGCGGTTCACCCGCATTTTCCGGAAGCGCCTGAAGTGTTTCTGCTGTGCGAAGATCCTTCAGTCATCGGTGGCGCCTTCTTTCTCATGGAGCGCCGCCGGGGTATTGTCATTCGGGATCGCGTGCCGGCCGAACTGGCGGCCATTCCGGAGCATGCAGGTCGGGCGAGCGAAGCGTTCATTGACTGTCTGGTGCGGTTGCACGCGATTGACATTTATCAGAACGGGCTCAGTCGGTTGGGTAAGCCCGAGGGCTTTGTGGAGAGACAGGTCCGCGGATGGGCCGAGCGGTGGGCGCGGGCTCGAACCGAGGACCTTCCCGAAATGCAACGGATTGTCGAGTGGTTGAACGCACGCGTGCCGCCTTCGGCCGGCTCGACGCTGGTCCACAACGATTACAAGCTGGACAATGTCATGATGAGACCCGAGGGGGATCAAGTGGAGGCGGTTCTCGACTGGGAAATGACCACCGTGGGAGATCCGCTCGCCGATCTGGGACTCTCCCTGTGTTACTGGACCTGGGCCAACGTGGCGGCGGAGCAAAATGGGCATTCGCCAACCCGCGGCGTTACCGCGCAGCCGGGGTGGTACACCCGCGATCAGTTCCTCGAAAGATACGCGGAGCGCACCGGCCGCGACGTGGCGCAGGTCGGCTATTACGAGGTTTTGGGCGTTTTCAAGCTGGC
Source organism: Acidobacteriota bacterium (assembly GCA_028876805.1). Classification (GTDB taxonomy): domain Bacteria; phylum Acidobacteriota; class Terriglobia; order Bryobacterales; family Bryobacteraceae; genus PSRJ01. The sequence goes on from JAGWQP010000190.1 coordinate 8,082, forward strand.
GGTGATTCTGCAGCAGATCTATTACCGGTTTCGACAGGGACAGACTCAGGACGCGCGCTTCCGGCATTTCGATCGACAAGTGCGCGGCCTGGTGAAGCTTGCCGCGTCACTCGCGGAGAAGCACCGTTGAGCCGCATTTACCTGGTCCGGCACGGCCAAGCCGGCACTCGAAAGGCCTACGATTCATTATCGGGGTTGGGAAAACGGCAAGCCCGGTTGTTGGGTGAGTTTTTCGTGTCCGAGCGAATTCATTTCGCCGCTGCGTTTTCCGGAACGTTGGTCCGCCAGACGGAAACCGCGGCTGAAGTCAAGGCCGCCTATGTCCAGGCCGGCGCCGGCTTCCCCGAGACCGTGTTGGATTGCGGCTGGAACGAGTTCGATCTGACTCACATCTATCGCGCGCTCGCGCCGCGGCTGTGCGAGGAGGATCCCGAATTTCAAAGGGAGTACGAGAAGATGCGGTCCGAGGCGCGGGCCGCGGTCGAAGAGCCAGACGCTCCGGTGAATCGGCGTTGGCTGCCGTGCGATAGCAAGGTTGTGAATGCGTGGCTGGAGGGGCGGCATCCGTATCGTGGTGAATCGTGGCCGGGCTTTCGGGAACGGGTGACAGGATGCCGGTCAAGGCTGGCGCTGGTCAAAGGTGATGCCGATATTGCGGTGTTTACATCGGCCACGCCGATCGGGGTGTGGACGGCGCTGGCGATGGAGATCGAGGACCAGCGCGCGCTGCGGCTGGCCGGCGTTTTGAGGAATGCCTCCGCGACAGTATTGCGGTTCGGTGACGGCCAGTTGCGTCTCGATACGTTCAACGCCATTCCGCACCTTGGTCGGCCGGAGCTTCGCACGTATCGATAAACCAGGTTCACGAGGCATTCGATGGTATTTGACTTCTCCGGTAAAGTGAAGGACCTCCAGAGGCGCATGACGGCCTTCATGGAGGAGCACGTCTACCCCAACGAAGCGAAGTATCGGGAACACTGCCAAGGCGCGAACAAGTGGAAGGCCGTACCGGTAATCGAGGAGTTGAAGCCAAAAGCCCGCGCGGCCGGGCTGTGGAATCTGTTTCTGCCGGCGAGCGAACATGGTGCCGGGTTAACCAACCTGGAGTACGCGCCGCTTTGCGAAATCATGGGCCGCTCGCCCGTGGGCCCGGAGGTGTTCAACTGCTCGGCGCCCGACACGGGCAACATGGAGGTGCTGGAGCGCTACGGCTCGGCCGACTTGAAACAGCGATGGCTGAAGCCGCTGCTGGCCGGCGAGATCCGTTCGTGCTTCGCGATGACCGAGCCCAGGGTTGCCTCTTCCGACGCCACCAACATCGAATCCACTATCGCCCGCGAGGGCGATCATTATGTGATCAACGGGCTCAAATGGTGGAGTTCCGGGGCCGGCGACCCCCGTTGCAAGGTCGCGATTTTTATGGGGAAAACCGACCCCACAGCCCCGAAGCATGCGCAGCAATCGATGATCGTGGTGCCGATGGACTCCCCTGGCGTGAAGATCACACGCATGCTCACGGTCTTCGGATACGACCACGCCCCGCACGGCCATGCGGAAATTCTGTTCGAGAATGTGCGTGTGCCCGCAGGAAATCTCCTATTGGGCGAAGGACGCGGTTTTGAAATCGCTCAGGGCCGGCTGGGGCCGGGCCGGATTCACCACTGTATGCGCCTGATCGGCGTGGCGGAGCGCGCGCTCGAGTCGATGTGCCAGCGGGTCCGGTCGCGCGTGGCCTTCGGACGCACACTCGCCGAGCAGGGAACCATTCGGGCGGATATTGCGCTTTCGCGCATGGAAATCGAGCAGGCACGGCTGTTGACCCTGAAGGCGGCGTACATGATGGACACGGTTGGCAACAAAGCCGCGCGGTCGGAGATCGCCATGATCAAGGTCGTTGCGCCGAATGTCGCCCTGCGCGTGATCGATCGGGCCATTCAGGCGCACGGCGGCGGGGGCGTTTCCGACGACTTTCATCTCGCCTGGGCCTGGGCTAACTCGCGGACGTTACGCCTCGCCGATGGCCCTGACGAAGTACACCGGGAGGCCATTGCCCGATACGAACTCGCCAAGTGGGACAAGCGTTCCGGCCCGCGAGCCGGACCATAGCCATGGATCTCAATCTCACCCGCGAAGAAACCCAATTCCGCGACGAGCTGCGGGCGTGGCTCACCGCCAATGTCCCCTCCGATTGGGAAACCCACCGCCTCTACGACGGCATGGAGGAGCGTTTTCGGTTCTTGCGGCGGTGGCAGAAGCGCGTACATCAGGCGGGCTGGGCGGGCGTCGCCTGGCCGAAGGAGTACGGCGGGCGAGGCGCGCGTTTGATGGAGCAGGTTATCTTCAGCGAGGAGATGGCGCGGGCAGCGGCGCCTCCTCTGGCAAACGTGCTAGGGCTAGGGTTGATTGGCCCGGCGATCATCGCTTACGGCACCGAAAAACAAAAGAAGCGTTACCTCCCCAATATTTTGAGTGGCGATGAGATCTGGTGCCAGGGTTTTTCGGAGCCGAATGCGGGTTCGGACCTGGCAGCGCTACGGACCGAAGCGCGTCTGGAGGGCGATCATTTTGTCGTCAACGGGCAGAAAGTGTGGAACAGCTACGGGTGGGCGGCCGACTGGTGTGCCCTGGTCGCCCGCAGCGATCCGGCTTCCGCGAAGCACAAGGGGCTCACGTATCTGCTGGTGGAGATGACGAGTCCCGGAATCGAGGTGAGGCCTCTGCGCCAGATGACCGGGGAATCAGAATTCACCGAATTGTTCTTCCGCGATGTGTGCGTTCCCGTTGAAAACGTTTTGGGCGCCGTGGGAGACGGTTGGAACGTGGCGCTGGGGACGCTGGCTCAGGAGCGCGCGGCGCTCGGAGTCTCGGCGCAGATCGCGATGCGGCGGCAACTCGAGCGCTTGGTGGAGCTCGCGCACCAAATCCCATCGAACGGCCACACGGCCGCCGAGGATCCTTTGGTGCGGCAGAAACTGGCGCAATCGTATGTCGATAACGAGGTGCTGCGGCTGAATCACATGCGGGCCGTCAGCAAGATCATCGAGACCGGCCGACCCGGGCCCGAAGGGTCGATCCTGAAGATCGGATGGAGCGAGGCGAACCAGCGCTTTCAGCGAATGGCGCAGGAAATCCTCGGGCCGCGCGCTCAGCTCACCGGCGGCAGCGATTTCGCGATCGACAATGGTGCCTGGGGCTATTCGTACCTGAGGTCGCGTGGCAACACGATCGAAGCCGGAACCTCGGAGATTCAGCGGAACATCATCGC
>JAGWQP010000191.1 GCA_028876805.1 Acidobacteriota bacterium
GACGGCTCGCCTTCAGCTTCCCTGCCGGCGCTGCCATGGCCGCAGTGCCGCCGGTTCTACTTTGCGATGCAGCGCGTACGACGCCGACGGCGTGGCAATCCGTCGTCACCGCCGTTCTCGACATCGGCGATACAGTCAAGATAACACCGCGCGTGTTCGGCGCTCTGCTTTGGGAGCACGCTACCGGGCTGCCATATCTGACCGCGAGGTCGGATCTGGACCTGCTCTGGTCGATTTCGGACGAGCGGACTGCCGCGTTGCTTGTGGAGCGGCTGCTCAAACTTGAGGCGGAAGGTCCGGTCCGCCTCGACGGCGAACTGGAGCTGCCCGACGGCGCGGGAGCGAATTGGCGTGAGCTGGCCTACAATTCTGACCAGCTTAGCCAAGTATTGGTCAAGACAATGGATGGCGTGGAGGTCCGGACCAAGGCCGCGCTGTTCCGCATCCCGGTATCGCTGTCGTGACGGCCGCGCTGCAACGAGCGACCCGCCCGATGCCCCGCTACGTTGCGGATCTCGTGGCGGACGCGGCGGAGGCCGCATTGCTGGCGGAGCTCGAGACTTGGCCGAAGCCGGGCCTGGTGAGCCACGTGGATTCAGGCAGTCACACCGACATGGACGCAAGCACGCTAAGGGCCAGCGCGACGGCGATCACACCGTTCTACTATCAGCTGACTGTCGCGGGTGCCGCTGAATCCGGCATGAATAGGTTGCGCGAGATTGGACTGGAGGCGGAGCGCGCGATGCTGGCCGCGACCGGCGGTGTTAACACTCATCGTGGCGCAATATTCAGCCTGGGCCTGCTTTGTGCGGCTGCCGGCGCCACATGGTACAAAACGACGCGTTCTGAATCGCATTGGCGAGCCAAAGTGTTAGGCGCGACCGTGCGCCAGCGATGGGGACACGCGATAATGAGCGGCCCAATCCCGCTGCACAGCCATGGCACGAACGCGCTGCTCAAATTTGGCGCGGGCGGCGCGCGCGCACAGGCGGCCGCTGGCTTTCCGCACGCAATCGAGGTTGGCCTGCCTGCACTGCGGCGCGGCCGGCGGCTGGCACCCAAGGATCCGGAGGCTGCGCACGTACAGGGATTCTTCGCAATCCTGGCGTCAATGGAGGATACCAATCTGCTTCACCGAGGCGGTGCAGTTGGGTTGCGCTACGCCCAGGAAGCGGCGACCCGCTTTCTCGAACAGGGTGGGGTCGAGCAAACAGACTGGCGCGAGCGAGCTGTGGCAGTGCATCGAGCCTTCGTGGTGCGCCGTCTGAGCCCGGGCGGCTGCGCCGACCTGTTGGCGATCACACTTTTCCTCGACGCTTTGGAAGCCCATTCATGAGCGGCACGGCTGTCCTTTGCTCCGGCCAGGGCTATCAGGGTGCAGGTATGTTTGATTTACTGTCCGATGCGCCGGAAGCCATCCCAGTATTCAAGGCCGCAGAATTTGTCTTGGAGGGCAAAGATCCGCGGCAACTGGTGCACGAGTCGGGCAACGACGAACTACACGCGGACAAGATTGGGCAGATCTTGTGCTGCACCCAGGCCATGGCGGCCTGGGCCGTCTTGAGTGCCAAGGTGCCACGCCCGCTCGTGGTTGCTGGCTACAGCGTAGGGGAGCTCGCCGCATGGGGTGTTGCGGGCCTATTGGATTACGAGGAGGTCTTGCATCTCGCGATCCAACGCGCGGCGGCGATGGATAAATCCACAACACAACCGTCCGGACTAGTGGCCATCCGCGGTCTTACGCGAGACAAGTTGGATCCGATCTGTAAGGTGCACGGAGCTTATGTCGCGATCGTCAACGCTGAAGACCAGATGTTGGTCGGGGGCACAAGGAAGGCTCTTGAGGCTATAACCCAAGATGCTCGGGCCGCGGGTGCGGAGCGCACGACGATGCTGCCGGTCGCGGTACCGTCGCACACGCCGCTGCTGGCCGAAGCAAGCAAAGAGTTTCGCCAAGCACTTTTCAACGCGCCCTTGCCTGAGGAGGTGCCGCCCGACGTACGGCTATTGAGCGGGATCGACGGTGACACGGTATTCGACGTACGCCCAGGTGCGGAAAAGCTGGCGCGCCAGATCGAACAGACGGTGGATTGGGCTGCGTGCATGGAGTCGTGCCGGGCGGCCGGCGTTGCCAAAGTCTTTGAGCTCGGACCTGGCGATGCACTCGCCCGCATGATGCACGAAGTCATTCCGGATGGCGATGTGCATAGCTTGTCGGAATTCCATTCACTTTCTGGCTTTGAACACTGGATGGAAGTGCCGTCTTCCTGAGGTGCTCAAGAAGTCCCAACATCGCGCGCCGTTGGGGTTATAAAATATAGGCGCCGGCGGCCATGGTCCAATCGGGAACCCGCAGCGGCCCGACCGGCCAATTGGCAAAACTTTTTCTGAAGTCTTGATTCCAGCAATTCCACACAAAACGTAGCAAAGTAAATCAAACACCAACTCATCCAGCCGTCATTTTAATTCCGACCATAAGCGGGTGAAGCCATGGCACGCTCCCGAAGAAATATCAGTAGGGAGCGCCAGAAAGGCGGTGAATGACGACACGAGATCAACATCCTGGCGTCCGGCACCATACCGCGGCGCCCGCGCCGCGTAACGAGAAACTCCCAACTCAACTCTTACGATGAAGGAAGAGAATCATGATGATCAACAGACGC
>JAGWQP010000192.1 GCA_028876805.1 Acidobacteriota bacterium
CCTCAGCTCCGCGCTACAGTGCTAGCCTGAGCTTGATCCCGTCATTCGGCGCATGAATCAGATCCTGCTTCGTCCCGAGGTATGCAGGCGCACGCGGAAGCGATTGACCGCGCGCGATCGCCCACCTGGAGTCTCTGATGGTGCCAGATGGATCGACACCCAGTTGCGCCCAAACGCCCAAACACCGCGGCCGGAAGTCCATGGGAGAAGCCGAACGGAAACCCCTCCCAGGCGGGCTGCGCAGCGTCGCTGACCGCTATTCGACCGAACGGGGATAGACTGGCGGGTTCAGCCCCTTTTTTATGGGCCGACAAGACGGGCGCAGGGTTGGGGACCCGATGCCTTCGTTAATATCGGAAGCGGTTCTTAACCAGGTTGCTGAGCGAGTTCAGGGTTAGCTCCGGCCTTGTCGCGGATTACTGCCAGGGCGCACGACCATTAGCGGGCGCTTATTCCAAAAGTTCCACCGTCATAGTTGCGCCGCCCGCCTGGGGCACCGCCTGGGAGCGCTTCACGACTTTCCGGCTGTCCTTAGCAATCCAGATGGTGGTGTTATTGGCATCGCCGTCGGAGGAGAGTTCGACGCGGTATGTGTCGAAGGTACCCGCGGGAACGGTGACCTTATCCGACGCCGCTACCTTCAGCGCCATGGGCCGCATTTTTTGCTTCTGGAGATCGAGATTGCGGAAGGTGGCGGTGTAGCCCTCGGCCAGCGGCAGGCAGGCGATGACCTGGGCTGCGCCCGGGCCATCGCCAAACAGGGGGCCGTCCATATCTACTGATACGGGCACTGGCCCCGCTCCCATGTTCATCGTCCCGGTCGCCTTGGAATCCGTGAAGTCGATACTGATGAGCGTATTCTGCCCCTGCTTGACTTCACGCTTGCGCAATATGAGGGCGCTTTTGTCGAAGGTACCGATGTCGCTGGAGGGGCCTATGGGGGTCTCGACCACATCGGTGATAATCCACGAGCCATTCTCTTCCTTAACCGTCGTCGACAGGTTGAGAGGAATCTGCTGACCGCCCAGCGCGAGTTTTGCCTGGTACTTGTATATGCCGGCCTGCAGCGGCGACGCAGGCTCCGGAGCGCCGGCCGCGGCCTTGACCTTATTGGATAGCACGACGGTCTTGGGATCGACCGCGATTTCTTTGAGACGCGCGACCACCTCGGGCGTACCACCGTCCTGGTAGCGGCCATCGAGGTGAGCGGCGAAAAACTTTTCCGCCGCCATGAGCATCGCCATGTTGTTCACCGGGCGAATGTAGCCATGTCCTTCGTCGGGCGCGAGCAGATACTCTACGGGGAAGCCTCGGTCGCGCAACGCGATGACAATTTGCTCGGCTTCACGGCGGTTAACGCGGGGATCATTAGCGCCCTGCACCACCATGAGCGGCGTCTCGATGGCGGCCGCCGAGGTCAACGGCGACCGTTCCTTCAACCACGCTTGTCCTTCAATGGTGTTCAAATCGGCCATGCGCGCGAACAGCATCTTGCGCACCGCCTCCCAGTATGGCGGCGTGGCCTCCAGCAAGGTGACGAGGTTGGCGGGGCCGGCCACGTCCACGGCGGCACGATAGAGGTCCGGAGTGAAGGCAAGGCCCGCCAGCGTAGCGTATCCACCGTAAGAGATACCCATGATACCGACGCGCTTGGGGTCGGTGATGCCCTGCGCCTCGAGATACTTCACGCCCCAGGTGATATCGTCCTGCATCTTGCGGCCCCATTCGCCGTTGCCGGCATTGAGCAGCGTCTTGCCGTATCCGGCCGAGCCCCGAAAATTGGGCTGGAGCACGGCATAGCCGCGGTTGGCAAAGAACTGCGGCCAGGGATTAAAGCCCCAGCCATCGCGGCCCCACGGCCCGCCGTGAGGGAACACAACGGTAGGCAGATTCTTCGCGGCCACGCCCTTAGGAGTTGTCAGATAGGCCGGAATCTCCATGCCATCGGAGGATCTGTAGTGGATCACCTGCATTGCCGCTAGGGATTCGCGCGGCAGCTTTTCGCGAATCTTGTATTGGAAGGAAAGCTTGCGCGCGGAGCGATCGAACAAGTAAGTTTCGCCGGGCTCGGTATCGCCGCTGGCGGTCACCAGCCACAGCCGCTCATCGAGGGTGCGCGAACCGACACCGAAATCCTTGCCGGGGAACTTGCTGGCGAGCCATTTGAAATCGGCTTCCCAGCTCTTATCGCGGAAATAGCGGCGGGGGTGATCTTCCACGTAGACGGTCAGCTGCAGTTCATCGGTGCTTTCGGAGAAGACGGCCGCGCCGAAATCCACGCGCTTTAGCGGGTCGGATTCCACGGGTTCCACTTTGCCGGTGGCCGGGTCGAAAAGCGCCAGCGTGGTGAAATTGTTCTCATCGCCCTTGTTGGTGTCCAAGTAGACGCGCTTGGAATCTTTGTGAAAGCGCAGCGGGGCGCAAGACTCGAAGACATTGCAGGAGTAAACCTTGGTGAAGCCGGCGGCATCTACCCGCAGGAGTTCCTGATCCCCATTGGCCGCCACGCGGGTGGCGAGGCGCAACTGCCCTTCGAGGTCGAAAAACCAGCCGGAGATTCTTTCGGTGTTCTGCCGGATGCGGGTGCGCTCTCCGGTGGAGAGCTTCAATTTATAGAGGTCGTGCCAGGCTTTATCGCGGTCGTTAAGGCCGATGTAGACGGCATCGGGATCTTTCTTGGGCACGCTGTAGAGTTGCACCTGTGCGCCCTTGACGCCTGTCAAATCGCGGGCGGGCGGGGCTTCGCTCCCCCGAGCAGTGGACGCGGCAGGGTCCACGGCATAGGCGTTAAAGTTCTCGTCGCCGTCGTTATCCTTTATGAAGATGATGTACTTGCCGTCGCGGCTCCAGAGGTAGCCGGCGATGGGCCGTTTGGTTTCGGTGGTGAGGAGGCGGGCGGCAGCAAACGGCTCTTCCACTTTCTTCACCCAAACGTTGCGAGTGTCCTTCCAGGGCTTGAGAAATGCCAGGAACCTGCCGTCGGGCGAGAGTTGCGCGCCCACGATTTCGGGATTGCCGAACAGCAGTTCGCGGTCGATGAGGGGCGGTAAGCCCTGCGTGGTCGGCTTTTTCGGTGCCGCCACGGCCGGAATCAGCAATAGAAAGAGAGCGAAAGCTCGCATGAACTTCATGCGGAGTCCCTCCTTGTTCTTCGATTGTGACACGAAGGGTGGGGGAGTGGCTCGCCCCCTTTTGTTTGAATGTATAAGGGCTGAGATGAAGAAGGGTTCTCCTGAAGGTTACAATGCCGAGACCGGCTTGCTACAGCCGGCTCAGAAACCTCACACCGGAGAACCCCATGAACGTAAACCACTATATCGGATTCGATGTACACAAGAAAACCATCAACTACTGCGTCAAGATGGCCGACGGGCAGATTGTCGAAGAAGGCAGACTGCGAGCGAC
>JAGWQP010000193.1 GCA_028876805.1 Acidobacteriota bacterium
AAGTCGGGCTTGCCGTTCGCCATGCGTGGAATGTCGGTGGACTGAGCAGCCGCCGGTGCCGGCGACCAGAAAACCCCCAGCGCGGCAGCCGCCCAGCTGAAAGACAGAAAACAAATTCTCATGAAGTCCCCCCTCTCAGGTGGAACGAGGTCTCATAACGAATATCCGAGGCGGTGGGTTGATGTCAAGCTGGCCACTTGATCTGTTACGCTGCTCAACGATGCTCGCTGCGGCGCGCCGAGTTGCCTTCGATATTCTTGAGAAAGTGGAAGGCGGCGGGTTTGCCTCCGATCTGCTGCTGGAAGCGCCGGTCGATCGGCGCGATGCGGGGTTGGCTTCACAGATCGTATTCGGCGTTTTACGCTACCGCGCGCAGCTTGATTTTCTCATTGCGCACTACGCCGGTCGCGAGCGCAAACTAGACGCGGAAGTGCGTACGGCTCTTCGCATGGCGCTCTTTCAGCTGCGCTATCTGGAGCGGGTGCCGGCGCACGCGGCGGTGGCGGAAAGTGTGGAGCTGGTGAAACGTGCGCGCAAGGGGTCTGCAGCGAGTTTCGTCAACGCCGTGCTTCGCAAGGCCGGAACGGGACCGGTCGATTGGCCGAGCCGCGAGATCGACTGGTCCTGCCCGGAGTGGCTGCTGGCCCGCTGGGAACAACATTACGGCGCCCAAGCCGCCGAAGGCATCGCGCGAGCCGCGTTACGCGAACCGGCGCGATGGGTCTTTTATACCCCCTTCCACACGACACGTGCTCAGGATATCGGCTCGCAGTGGGTCGTTTCGCTGCTGGGTCTTGAACCCGGCCAGCGATTTCTCGATCTGTGCGCGGCTCCCGGAAACAAAACGGCCCAGGCGCTCGCAGCCGGCGTGCGGGCCGTCGCCTGCGACCGTTCCTGGCGGCGTCTGCGCTCGATGGCAGAGCTGGGCGCCGAGCTGGTGCTGGTCGATGGCACCGAGGCACTGCCGTTTGCGCGCTGCTTTGACCGAATCCTGGTCGACGCGCCCTGCTCGGGGACGGGCACGCTCGGGAGAAATCCTGAGATCAAGTGGCGTCTCGGCGTCGAGGACCTCGCCCGCTTCCGCCGGCGCCAGATCGCGCTGCTCGAACGGGCGCGCGCGGTGCTCGCCCCGGGCGGACTGCTGGTCTACTCGACCTGCTCGCTCGAACCGGAGGAGAACGAGGAGGTGATTCGCACCGTACCCCCCGGTTTGGTGCTCGAAGCCCAACACCGACTGCCCGGCCGCGACCCCGGAGATGGGTTTTTTGCCGCTGTGTTAAAATCAGGGTAATCCGCAAATGGTTGAAATTATTCCATCAATCCTATCGGCGGACTTTGCTCGTCTGGCCGAAGAGATCGCGCGCGTCGAACGGGGCGGCGCCACCATGCTTCACCTGGATGTGATGGACGGACATTTCGTTCCCAACCTCACCATCGGCCCGCCGGTTGTCGAGTCGATCCGCAAGGCGACGCGTGCCCATCTGGACGTGCACCTCATGATCGAAAACCCGGAGCGTTTTATTCCGGCGTTCGCTCAGGCCGGGGCCAATTCGATCTCCGTCCACTCGGAAGCCTGCCGCCATTTGGATGCGGTTGTGGGGCTGATCCGGTCCGAAGGTCCAATGGCGGGAATCGTACTGAATCCGGCCACACCGGTCTCGATGCTCAAGGATGTGGTGGAAGTGGCCGACTACGTGCTTTTGATGAGCGTAAATCCCGGTTTCGGCGGCCAGACGCTGATCCCGTACGTGCTCGAGAAAGCGCGGGAGCTCGAACGGATACGGCGGGAGAAGCGATTGGCGTTGTCGATCGAAATTGATGGCGGTGTTCATCGGGAGAACCTGGCGGAGGTGGTTCGCGCCGGGTGTGATTGGATTGTCACAGGGTCGGCCATTTTTCACAGCTCCGACCCGGAGGCGACCGTGCGCGAGATGCGGGAGATCGCCGCGCAAGCGCAGGCAGTTCAGTGTTAGAAGTCTATTTGGGTGGACCCATGATACTTCGCAGTTTCCTTCGTCATACCACGGCGCTGGCGGCGCTCGTCTTTCTGATGTCCGCGTGCGGTTTGCGGCGACATCCTTATGAAAACCCGATTACCAAGGACACGCAGCAGCCCGACAAGGTGCTGTTCGACAAGGCGATTCACGACATCGAACACAGCCGGTACGAGATCGGGCGTCTGACCTTGCAGACGATGATCAACACCTACGATTCCAGCGAATACCTGGCCAAGGCCAAACTGGCGATCGCTGACAGTTGGTATAAAGAGGGCGGCGCGCGCGGCCTAGCGCAAGCCGAAGCCGAGTACAAGGACTTCATCCTCTTCTATCCCGCCATGGAAGAGTCGGCCGAGGCACAGAACCGGGTCTGCGACATCCACTACCGTCAAATGGAGAAGACCGACCGGGACAACACACATGCCCTGCGCGCCCAAGAGGAGTGCAGCCAGCTTCTCAAGCAATTTCCGAATAGCAAGTACGCGCCCATCGCCCAGCAGAAGCTGCGCGACATCCAGGAAGTGCTAGGAGACGCGGAGTACCGGGTGGGGGCCTTCTACCACACCAAGGGTAGTTTTCCAGCGTCGGCCAACCGCTTACAGGCTTTGGTCGACCAATTCCCGCTTTACAGCCAGAACGATGAAGCCCTGTGGACGGCAGCCGACGACTACCGCAGAATGGGCGATCGCTTTGAGAACCAGGAGGCTTTAGCCTACGCGCGGATTGTGAGGGATTACCCGCTGAGCCCGCATGTGGAAGAGTCCAAAGCCCGCTTGCAGGCCATGAAACGTGTGTTGCCTGAGGCCGATCCCGCCGCTTTAGCGCGCATGAAATATGAGCTGGAGAACCGTACGAAGGTGGGTTTGCCGGGCCGCGCTTTCGGTGTCTTCAGTTCGCGCCCGGACATGCATAAGGCGGCCAAATCAGGCAGCCCCACCATGGCGGGGCTGCGTCCGACGACGCCGGTCAGCGTGCCGGCCTCGGCCGCCGGCGCGGGGGCAACGACGACCGACGTAACCGCCGGAGTCCTGAAAGACACTTCGGCTCTCGACAACAATCCGGATGCTCGCACCAATCCCGCAGGGCAGAATGCCGCGGTCGCCGGAGACGCGACCACGACCGATGTTTCCGCGACGCAGCCGGCGCAGCCGTTACCTTCGAATCACGCCGTCCAAGTAAAGCAGAAGAAAACCAAGAAGAAGACGGGCAAGCAGCCAGAGAGTGTGCCGGCAGCCGCCACGCCTGGGACTTCCCCGTCGTCGGGGGCGCAACCGCAACCGTAGGAATCATGATCAGGGTCCTGCTGGTGGATGACAGCCCGCATGCGCAGCGGATGGGTGAGCGCATTCTGGCCGATGAAGGCTACGAGGTTGTGACCGTCAGCAATGCCGATGCCGCGATGATCCGATTGGCGGACGCGGACCCAGACGTGGTCGTTGCGGACACGGTCATGCCGGGGCGGACGGGTTTCGACATCTGCCACTATCTGAAGATGAACCCGCGCCACAAGCATGTGCGAGTAATTCTCACCGCGGGTGTGCTGGAGTCTCTGGACGAAGAAGAGGCCAGGCGGGTTGACGCCGACGGCACACTGAAAAAGCCGTTCGAAGCCACGGCTCTACTGCGGGCCGTCAGGCCGCTGGCGGAAGCGGCGGTCGCGGAGCGCCCGGCGGCGGCCGAGCGCCCGCGAGCGGTGGAACCACCGCCAACGCCGGCAGCCCAGAGCCCGGAGCGGGTTCTGGGCACCTCAGCCACGACGGCCGTTCCGCTCGTGGATTCCGAGCAGGTGCGCGCGGCGGTGACGGTGGCTCTGGACGCGTCCATGAGCATGATCGTCGAGGAGATCACGCGCCAGGTGCTCTCCACGCTGGCGTTGACGAAACCGGAGGAGTTAGTGGTGCCGTCGGCGGCTGCGCCGGAGCCTCCGCCCGCACCGATGGGGCCCGCAGCGGGGGAGCCGGCCGTTGGGCCCTCCAGTGAACCTCCCACCGGGGCGGTCCGCCGCAGGAGCACGGTCCGCGTTCCCCCCTCCTCGGTCCTAGGCGTGACCCGGGGCCGCGCCGAACAGGCGCCCGACCGCGAATAGAATCGATATGCCCGATAACAGTTTTGACGTGGTGTCGAGGATCGAACTGCCCGAGGTGTTGAACGCCGTGCAGCAGGCGCTCAAAGAGGTGCATACGCGCTTTGATCTGAAAGACTCGCACTCCAATATCGAGATCAACGAGAAAGACCGCAAGATTCTGCTGGCCAGCATGGATGAGTTCAAGCTAAAGGCGGTGGTGGATGTTCTGGAGTCGAAGCTGGTGAAGCGGAAAGTGCCGCTCAAAGGCCTGACCTTCGGCGAGATCATCCCGGCGGCCGGAGCGACGGTGAGGCAGGAGATCGCCCTGCAACAGGGTATTCCTATCGAGAAGGCGCGCGCGATCGTCAAGAAGATCAAAGACAGCAAACTGAAGGTGCAAGCCTCGATCCAGGGCGATTTTGTGCGGGTGTCGGGGCGGGACCGCGACACACTGCAATCGGTAATCCAGCTGCTGCGCGACAGCGATTTCGGCATCGACATGCAGTTCACCAACTACCGCACCAACTGACCGTGTCGCGCCGCATTGAAAGCCACTTCCTGGCCGGCCCGGCGGGACGGCTGGAGGCGCTCGTGGAGGAGCCTGAGGATGGCGCTCCTCACTCGGCAGTGCTGGTGTGCCATCCGCATCCGCTTTATGGCGGAACCATGCATAACAAGGTGGTTTTCCGCATCGCGCGCGGCCTCCGCCGAGCCGGCCTGGTGGTGCTGCGCTTCAATTTCCGCGGAGTCGGCCGAAGCCAGGGAGAATATGCGCACATCGCCGGCGAGATCGAAGATGCTCGCGCCGCGCTGAGGTGGCTACGCCAGCGCTACCAGGGGCCCTTCGCGCTCGCCGGGTTTTCCTTTGGCGCGCAAGTGATTACGCGCCTGGGTTGCGCGCTCGAAGGGGCGCGGTTCCTGATGGCGGTGGGCCACCCAACCGAGCGCGGCAACGACTATCTGGAGGACTGCCCGGTCCCGAAGATATTCGTGCAAAGCACGCATGACGAATTCGGCCCCCGTCCGGAGCTAGAGACCCTCTATGCGAAGCTGGCCCAGCCTAAACAGCTCATTTGGGTCGAGGCCGCTGACCATTTTTTCGCCGGGGGCTTGGACGAGCTGGAGCAAGCCGTAAAGACCTCGGTCGAAGCGGTCGCCCAAGGGGAGATGGACAAGCGATGGGCATAAGGACCGTTTTTCGCGAGCGGCTGCGCGCCGATGGCATGATCACGGCGCCTGGGGCGTACGACTGCATCACCGCGCGGCTGGTCGAACAGGCGGGATTCGCCGCGGTCTATATGACGGGAGCGGGCACGGCCGCCACTTTGGGTTATCCCGATTATGGGCTGGTCACGATGTCAGAGATGGCGGCGAACGCCGGGCGCCTCGCGGCGGCGACCACGCTTCCGGTGATCGCGGATGCTGACACCGGCTACGGCAATGAGCTCAACGTGGTGCGCACGGTGCGGGAGTATGAACGGCGCGGCGTGGCGGGCATCCACATCGAAGACCAGGGATTCCCCAAACGGTGCGGCCATCTGGAGGATAAGGTGGTGATCCCGCTCGGCGATTACTCAGCCAAGATTCGCGCGGCGGCGTCGGCGAAACGCGATCCCGACTTTCTACTGATTGCGCGCACCGATTCACGAGCCGTGCTGGGGTTCGAGGAGGCGATCCGGCGCGCCAACGCCGCGCTCGAGGCCGGCGCTGATATGGCATTCGTCGAAGCGCCGCAAACGCGGGAGGAAGTGGCGGCGATTCCGCGACTGGTCGGGGGCCCTTGCCTGTTGAACGTTGTATGGCGGGGCAAGACGCCCGATATTTCACTCGATGACGCCCAGTCGATGGGCTACAAGGTGGCGATTCTTCCCGCACTGTTGTTTACAGCGGTGATCGGCGTCTGCGACGCCATGCTGGAGGAATTGCGCCGCACCCGGCGACACCCGGTTCCGGCCGCGGACCTCACGCCGGCCGAGGTATTTCGCCGGCTCGGCGCCGAGGAGTGGGACCCTCTGCGCACGCGCTTTCGAACCACCGGAGTGTAGATCATGCTTTCCGCGCGGGCAACAGGTGCTTCTGAATCTTTCCCATGGCGTTGCGGGGAAGCCGATCGATGGCGATGAACTCGCGCGGGACCTTGAACGAAGCCAGCTTGTCGCGGCAACGGCGCTCAAGCGCGGCCGGCTCCACCGCGCACTTCAGCACGACATAAGCCACCGGAACTTCGCCACGGGCTCGGTCAGACACGCCCACCACCGCCGCTTCCGCGACTTCTTCCTGCTCCTGGAGGAACTCCTCGATCTCGCGCGGGTAGATGTTGAAGCCGCCCGAGATGATGAGGTCGCTCCGGCGGCCGCAGAGCGTGTAATAGCCGTCGGGTGAGCGGACGGCCAGATCACCGGTGCGGAAATAGCCGTCCACGAACGCGGCTGCGGTGGCATCGGGACGGCGCCAGTAACCGGAAAAGATATTCGATCCCTTGAGAAACACCTCGCCGGTCTGGCCGTCGGCGACCGGTTGGCCGTGCTCGTCCAGCAAGCGTACCGAGACTCCCGGCAACGGCAGGCCGACGCTGCCCGGCCGCCGCTCTCCGGTGTATGGATTGCTCATGTTCATGAAGGTTTCACTCATGCCGTAGCGTTCTAGGATGGTGTGACCGAATCGATTGCGGAACTCTTCCAATACCTGGGCCGGGAGGGGGGCGGACCCGGAAACGAATAGTCGCATCGAGGCGCCGATCTGGCGTGCCGTGTCAAGGGGGAAGTCGAGCATGCGCACGTAGATGGTCGGCACGCCGAAGAACAAGGTCGGACGGAAGTCACGAAAAACCGTGGCGGCGGTCTGGGAGTCGAATCGCTCGAGCAGGCGCATACGGCAGCCACTCAGAAGCCAGCAGTGCAAACCATTGCCAAGACCGTGGACGTGGAACAGCGGCAAGGCCAGCAGGAAGCGGTCGGCATCGGTAATCCGCCAGCACGCGGTGAGATTGAGCGCGTTAACCGCGAAATTGTTGTGCGTGAGTACGGCGCCCTTGGAAACTCCGGTGGTGCCGGAGGTGTAGATGATGCCGGCGGGACTGTCGCCGCCGAGCGCGATACGCGGACGTTGGTCGTCATGCGCGGCGGCTTCGCGAGCGAGCGCCGCCGGGCGCCAGATCGGGACCGGCGTGTCGATATCGCAATCGGAGACGACGGCACGCGGTTCGGCGTCCTTGAGGATGTGCGCCAGCTCGCGCTCGCGGTAGAGGATGTTGATCGGCACGAAGATCACGCCGAGCTTGAGGCACGCCAGGAATAGATCGATCATTTCGGGACAATTGGCAAGGTAGACGCACAACCGGTCGCCCGCCTCGAATCCGCGTCGCGTGAGCAACTGGGCGAGCTGGTTGCTGCGCGCGTCAATTTCGCCGAAGGTCAGGGCGTGGTCGCCGAACTCCACTCCCACGGCGTCGCGGCGGCCTTGGAAGGAAAGGTCGAATAGGTCCGTTAGGGTCAACGTACCAGTGTACCGGAGGCGGCCTGGACCGCGAAGGAGCGAGGCAAATTGCCGTATGCGGAAGCCACTCGCTGGCCGTCGCCCTAGGGCGCCAGACCGGGCGCCACATACGCATAAAACAACACGACCACGCCGATCACGCACGCCAAGAAGACGCTGTGCCGGATCGTAAAACGGAACAGCAACGACTCGTCTTCGCGCTTCAGAGACGTGGCCGCGGCGGCGATGGCGACGCTCGTCAGGCTGACCATCTTTCCCATCACGCCGCCGGCGGAATTGGCGGAGGCCATCAGGATCTCGTTCATGTTCAGCCGGTTTGCCGTCACGGTTTGCAGAGTCCCAAATAGCGCATTGGCGGAGGTGTCGCTGCCGGTGAGGAAGACTCCCACCCAGCCGAGCAGAGCACTGAAAAATGGAAACGCCGCTCCGGTGGCGGCGAACGCGAGGCCGAGCGTCGCGGTGGAGCCCGAATAGTTCATGACGTACGCGATGCCCAGCACGGCAGCCAGCGTCAACAACGCCAGGGCCATTTGCTTAAAGGTGTGTCCGATGGTCTTCACGAATTGCATCGGAGCCATGCCGGCCACCAGGGAGCCAAGGATGGCGGCAAACAGGCAGGAGGTGCCGGCCGCGGACAACCAGTTGAAGTTGTACACCGCAGCGTAAGGAGAGGGGCGCGCCACCACAGGCGGCATGCGCTCGATGGTATTGTGCAAGCCCGGCCAGTTCACCAGGACATTCTTGGAGTTCAGCCAGACGGACATCGGCTTGTAGCCCCAGAGCAGCACGAAGATCACGAGCAGAATGTACGGACCCCAGGCCTGCAGCAGATGCGGGGTCTTGTGCGGGAGGCGCCCGCGCTCGGTTTCCGGGACGTCGCTGGGCCTCCAGAAGCGCGTGAGCAGGACAACCCCACCCATGGCGGCGATGGACGACAAAATATCGGTGAGCTGGGGGCTGACGAAATTGGACATCAGGAATTGGGTGACGGCGAAGGCAACGCCGCACACTGCGGCGGCGGGAAAGATCGCCTTGAGGCCCTTCCAGCCCGACATCACCCAGATCAGGTAGGCCGGGATGAATAGCGAAACTGGCGCGCAGATGCGGCCGACGCCGGCGCTTAGCCGGTCCACCGGCAACCCGGTGGTGACCGCCAGCGTCGTGATGGGAATGGCCAGCGAACCGAATGCCACCGGGGCGGTGTTGGCCAGCAGGCAAATGCCGGCGGCATAGAATGGCGAGAAGCCGAGGCCGACCAGCATGGTGGCCGCCACAGCCACCGGGGTGGCGAATCCAGCGGCCCCTTCGATGAACGCGCCGAAGGCGAAGGCGATGAGCAGGACCTGCAGTCGCTTGTCATCCGACAGGTGGGCAATCGAATCCTTCAGCAGATCGAACCTCCCGCTTTCCAGCGTGACGCGGTAGAGCAGCACGGCGGTGAAGACCACCCAGCCGATGGGCCAGAGGCCAAAAGCCGCGCCCATCAGCACCGAGGAAAATAAACGGCCGAGCGGCATGCCGTAGACCGCGCCCGACACAAGCATAGCGGCGGTCAGCCCGAGCAGCGAGGAAATCCAAGCCGGCTTGCGTTTCACGCCCACCATGTAAAGCAGCACAAAGATCGGGATGGCTGCCACCAGCGCGGAAAGCGCCAGGCTGCCAGCGACGGGGGTGTAGTTCTGTTGCCACATTCGAGGTTCCCCGATTGTACAACACAGGGAGGCCGGATACCTGCCTCGCCGCCGCTATTTGCCGCTTTCGATACGCATTCCGTAGAAACTTCTGTAGACGAAGAACAAGGCGACCACGAAGAAGATGGCCGAGAGCGTCAGGCTGAACGCGTGCCCTTGCTTGCTGGTCACCGACACAGCCAGTGAAACGGCCAGCAAACCGAACAAGGTGGTGAACTTGATGATGGGGTTCAATGCCACCGAACTGGTGTCCTTGAAGGGGTCGCCCACGGTATCGCCGACCACAGTGGCGGCGTGCAACTCAGTCCCTTTGGCGCGCAATTCGGTTTCGACGACCTTCTTGGCGTTGTCCCAAGCGCCGCCGGCGTTGGCCATGAAAATCGCCTGGTAGAGACCGAACAAGGCGATAGAGATCAGGTAGCCCACGAAGAAAAATGGCTCGACAAACGCGAAGGCCAGGGTGATGAAGAACACCGTGAGGAAGATGTTCAACATGCCCTTCTGCGCATACTGCGTGCAGATTTCGACAACCTTCTTAGAATCGGCGACCGAAGCTTTTTCGACGCTCTCGAGTTTGATGTTCCGTTTGATGAACTCGACCGCGCGGTAAGCGCCGGTGGTGACGGCCTGGGCGCTGGCACCGGTGAACCAGTAGATGACCGCGCCGCCGGCAATCGAGCCGAGCAGGAACGGCGCGTGCATCAGCGAAAGCTTATCGAGATCGGTGGTCAAGCCCTTCGTGAGCAGCACGATGGTGGAAAAGATCATGGTGGTGGCGCCGACCACGGCGGTGCCGATCAGCACGGGTTTCGAAGTAGCCTTGAAGGTGTTGCCGGCGCCGTCGTTTTCTTCCAGGTTCTCCTTGGCGCGCTCGAACTCCGCGTGGAATCCGAAATTTTTCTGAAGGTCCTGCGCGATCCCGGGCAGGGTTTCAATGGTGGACAGCTCGTAAATGGATTGTGCATTGTCGGTGACCGGTCCGTAACTGTCGACCGCGATGGTCACCGGTCCCATCCCCAGGAAGCCGAAGGCCACCAGGCCGAAGGCGAAGACCGCCGGGGCCAGCATGATTTCCCCAAAACCGGTGGTGCTCATCGCGAAGCCGATCGTCATCAGAAGCAGCATGGTAAAGCCGAGCCAGAAGCCGCTGAAGTTGCCGGCCACGAAACCAGAGAGGATATTCAGCGAGGCGCCACCTTCCTTGGAACTTGTGACGATCTCGCGAACGTGGCGCGAATTGGTGGAAGTGAAAACCTTGACGAATTCCGGGATGAGCGCGCCCGCCAGCGTGCCGCAACTGATCACGGTCGCCAGCTTCCACCACAACGACGAATCGCCCGCCAGCGTCGGGATCATCAGGCTGCTGATGATGTAGGTAAGTACGATCGAGAGGATCGAGGTCAGCCAGATCAGCGTGGTGAGTGGCGCCTCGAAGTTCATTTTCGACGCGTTCGCGTAGCGGCTCCTGGCAACAATGCCGTTGATGAAATACCCGAGTCCCGAGGAGAGAACCATCATGACGCGCATGGAGAAG
>JAGWQP010000194.1 GCA_028876805.1 Acidobacteriota bacterium
GCACCGCGCCGCTTGACGCCAAGGCCAACACCGATCGGCCGGGGGCCGCAAGGCGGTCGAATGAATACACGAGAAACAGTGCCACCCCAACCGCCAGCAGAATGGCGCCGGCTTTAATCCACCGACTTGCACCAGCAGTCGATTCCCACTCGGAGCTCCCCGGCGCGGCGCCCAGCCGTTCGCGCCAGCCGGCGTGCGTCGGAGGAGCCGTGAAGCGCGGCTCGAATGGAGGGGAGGGCACCCCAGGAGGCTGGAACGGGGACGGCACCGGAAGGGCCGGTGGCGCCCGGGATGGGCCATTGGCATGTGCTCCCCCTCGAGGCAGGGCTAACCCGGCCGGTCGCGCCGTCAAAGCAGGTGGGTCCCGGCGCGGTGGTGCCGGCGGCAACAACCGTGCGAAGCTTTGCTCCATCCGGAAGATCCGACTCGTTAGCTCCCGTACTTGGGTTTGGTTTGCGGTGACTTCCTCCATCCTCCGCTCCAGGTCCTGCAACCGCGCACGAAGGAAGTACCACCGCAATGCCATCCCTAGAACCACGATGACCAGAAGAATTTCCATACCCGTTTCGGCGGCGACCCCGCCGAGTGCACTTGGAACCATTGTCCCCTCTTTTTGTTGGAACTGAGGCCATACCCCCCATAGGAAGTACTAAATCATCAGGGAGTTTACGTATGAATTCTCACGGAGCATTTCAATACTTAATAAGTATTAACGGGCTGAATGCACATCCCGGCGCCGCAACGAAGCAGGACAAGCCAGTTAACCAGTTAATCAGTTGCGCCGGTGAAAGGTGGGTTGGGCTGCTTGCAAGCACTCCCGAACCAAAATATCTAGACCAAAGGAGACCAAAGGCGGCACTGTTGCAAACTGCGGCTACGGCTCGCTATCCTAGGCGGTCACGAGATCTTTTCATGAGCCCCGTACTTGCGTTCATGAGCCCGTACTTCCGTCGAGCGGCGCTGGTGATGGTTGGATCCTTCGGATCCTTCGCCTGCGCCGGCGCGGCACACGCCCAGGCGCCGAATCCTTCGGCACGATCGGCCGGGACCGAGTCCGGCTTCGCGGTCTTTCAGCAGCGCTGCATGGGCTGTCACGGAAACTCCAACGTGGAGCGGGCGCCGTCGCCCGCCGCGATCCGCGAGATGTCGCCGGAGCGCATCTATGAGGCGCTCACCACCGGAGTCATGAAAGGCCAGGGCGCGGACTTGACCGACGACCAGAAGCGCATGACGGCTACCTTTATGAGCGGGCGTCCGCTCGGCAGCTTGAAGCAAGGTGACGCCAAGGACATGCCGAACGCCTGCACGAGCAATCCTCCGTTCGCCGACCCCTCCGCCAGCCCGGCCTGGAACGGCTGGGGGGTCGACGTCACGAACACGCGCTTTCAAACCGCCAAAGCCGCCGGCCTCACCCCCGCACTGGTACCGCAACTGAAGTTGAAGTGGGCCTTCGGCTATCCCAACGGACTATCGGCCTTCGGCCAGCCGTCGGTGGTCTCAGGGCGCGTCTTCGTCGGCACCGATATTGGCTACATCTACTCGTTGGATGTCAAGACCGGTTGTGTGTACTGGTCCTACCAGACCAAAGGGAGTGTGCGGAACGCCGTCAGCGTCGGCCCGGTTCAAGGACGCGGCAATACCAAGTACGGCATATTTTTCGGCGACGCCCACGCCAACGTCTATGCCCTCGATGCGCGGGATGGCCACGAACTGTGGATCGACAAGGTCGACGATCACTTCGTTGCTCGCATCACAGCGGCGCCGACATACTACGGCGGCCGTCTTTTTGTTCCCGTCTCCTCATCGGAAGAATTCACAGCCTCGACGCTCGACTACCCCTGCTGCACCTCTCGCGGCAGCGTGCTGGCGCTCGACGCCAGCACCGGCGCGCGAATCTGGAAACGATACGTGGTGGGCGAGCCCCAACCCACGCGGAAGAATTCGAAGGGCGTTCAACTCTACGCGCCAGCCGGCGGCTCGGTCTGGAACTCGCCGACCGTAGACGCGAAGCGGCACGCCCTTTATTTCGGCACCGGGGACGCCGAGACCGAACCGGCTCCGTCGACCACCGATGCTGTCATGGCCGTCGATATCGATACCGGCAAGGTGCGGTGGGTGTTCCAGGCGCAAGCCGGCGATGCCTTTCTGGGCGGCTGCAACGGCCCGTCGAAAACCGAGAATTGCCCGTCAGAAAACGGCCCTGATCTCGATATCGGCAATTCTCCCATCCTGCGAACACTGCCGGGAGGGAAGAGCGTCCTGGTGGCGGCTACTAAGGACGGCAGAGTGATCGCGCTCGATCCCGACAAAAAAGGCGCGGTCGTGTGGCACACCAACGTGGCGCCGAGCGATCCGAACGTGACTGGGCCCAATGCCTTCTTGGCGCGGCTGGGCGGCATTGTTTGGGGCGGCGCCTCCGATGAGCGGGCACTTTACTATGGTCTTAGCCGTGGCGGCATGGTTGCGGTGCAACTGGCCACTGGAGAGAAACTGTGGTACACGCCGCTGGCCAAGGCCGGAACGCGGGTCAACAACTCGGCCGCCACGTCGGCTCTGCCCGGCGTGGCTTTCGTGGGCGGCTCCGATGGAAAGCTGCACGCGCTCTCGACCGACGATGGCAGGGTCATCTGGGAATATGACACCTCCCGTTCATTCGATACGGTGAACAAGGTCCCTGCCAGAGGCGGCGCCATCAGCTCGATCGGCCCCACTATCGCGGGCGGCATGGTGTTCATTGGCTCCGGGTACGCCGTCACGGGCAGCAACTCCGGCAACGTTCTGTTGGCCTTCGGGGTGGAATAGCCAATCGGCTGGCGGGAGTAAACTGGTAAGCCGAGGTGGCGGATGGGACGACCGCGTTTCGAAGTCGGGGTGCTGGCTGTCGCCCTTACCGGTTGCACAACGCCGCTCTGGGCCCACCATTCATTTGGCGCGGAGTACGACGCGAACAAGCCCATCACGGTGACGGGCGTCGTCACCAAAATCGAGTGGACCAATCCGCACAGCTTCATCTACCTGGATGTGAAGGACGGCAAGGGCAGCGTGGTGAGCTGGAAGTGGGAAGGCTACCCTCCGAATGTCCTCTACCGCAATGGGTGGAAGAAGGACGTCACCATGAAGGCTGGCGACACGATCACGGTGTTCGGGTGGCGCGCGCGCGACGGTACGAACTGGGCCCATTCGCGCGAAATCACCTTATCGGATGGCAAGAAGATGATCTTCGGACCGCCCGCTGACACCGGCGCCGGCGGCGGCGCTCCCGCCGTGGAGGTGCCGTGATGCGCGGTTGCCGGACGGTCTTACTCGCGACCGTCATCGGGCTGCCGCTCTGGCTGACTGCCCAGACGGGGACGCGGAACTCTGTCAAGAATTCGCGGACGAGCTCGGTTCCGCGCGCCAGCGATGGCAAGCCCGATCTGACGGGCGTCTGGCAGCCTGGCAGCACGCTGCGCGGAAGTTGGGAAGAGGCCAATGCCGGATTGGGCCTGGGCGGCAGCGGGCGCGATCCATTGGCACAGCGGATCAAGTCGTCCACGGAGCGGTCCGCCGACGGGCCGGCCCCGTATCAGCCGTGGGCTGCTCAAAAGGTTTTGGAATACTTCAACCGGCGAGGGATCGACGATCCCACCTCGCGGTGCCTGCCTCCTGGAGTGCCTCGAGCGGCGACGCTGGGGCTCTATCCAGTCCAGATCGTCGAAACCGCGCACCTGATCGTCATCCTCTACGAATACGGCGGCGCCCACCGTATCATTCCGGTGAACGCGCCGCATCCCGACGACCTGGTCCCGACCTACATGGGAGACTCGGTCGCGCGCTGGGAGGGGGACACTCTCATAGTGGATGTGACCGGCTTTAACGACAAGACCTGGATACAGGGCACGGGCACCTTTCACTCCGAGGCCCTTCACGTCACCGAGCGCTATACCAGAGTGAACAAGGACCAGATCAGCTACGAGGCCACCATGGAGGATCCGAAGGTCCTGACCAGACCCTGGACCATCCATTCCACCATGATGCTTCGTGAAGGCGCCCGTGTTCAGGAGGTGGTCTGCGCCGAAAACAACCTCGACGCCAGCCGCCTCGAAAGGCTTCAGACGGACGGAGTTGATTTTACAAGGAAGGACTCGGCGCCCAAATAGCTCCGCGCAGCAGCTGCCCGCCGCTGGCGACGCATCTCGGCTCAGAACCTTTAATCTCGGGGCATGTGAAGATCCGGGAGGTGGCCGCCGTCGTGGATTGCCGTCCATTCCTCATCAGGGTTCTCCCGAGCCGTTGGCGGACTGGTAGCTACCATGGCAATTTCCACTTCAGAGGCGCGACACGCGCCCGTTCGAATCCAGGATGTCGGGGATGGCTTGTTGGTCCTCGGCCCGGATTCCATAGGTGCGCTCCAGCAAAATCGATGAGCCCCAGTTGCCGGTCGCCTCGTCGGGTCCCGCAGAAAATCGCGTGCAAAAGAGTCTGGCACCGTGTCTTCGATGAACTTCCGGATTGTTGCGCAATCCGAATGCTGTGCGC
>JAGWQP010000195.1 GCA_028876805.1 Acidobacteriota bacterium
CTTCTTCAGGGCGTTCTTGATCGAATCGATGCCGCTGCCCTTGCCCAGCACGACCTGGGCGGGCGGCTGGCCGACCACGTCCGGGCGATACGGGAACAGCTCGGTCGGATGCTGCTCGCCGCAGTTCTGGAACCAGCTAGCGATGATGCCGGATTCGATCTGGAACAGGGCGTCGCCAACCACCGGCCGGTTGCTCGGTACGGCATGGCCGGAGAGTTGCTGCACCAGACGCGCCAGCCCATAGAGCTTCTCGTATTTCAAACCGACATCGATACCATACAACGTGAGCAGCGCCATGGCCGTCTCTTCCATGGGAGTGTTGCCGGCACGTTCACCCAGCCCCAGCACGGTCGAGTGAATCACCTCGACGCCTTCGGCCACTGCCATAACCGTGTTGGCGACGCCCATCCCGAAATCCATGTGGAAGTGCGCTTCGAGGCGCTTGTTGATGCGCGCCTTCACCTGCCGGACCAGGTACTGCATGGCGTGCGGGGAGACCACGCCGAACGTGTCCACGAGCGCCAGCGCGTCCATATGCCCTTCATTGGCGACGCGCAGGATCAGATCGAGCACCCACTTCATGTCAGCGCGGGTGAAGTCGATGGGAAAGAATACGACTTCGAGGCCTTGCGAGTGCGCGTATGCAGTCGACTCGATCGACGATTGGATGGCTTTTTCGAGCGGCCACTGGTACGCATATTGAATGATGTGCTGGCTGGACGGAACTTCCATCACGATTCCGGAGACGCCGCAATCGACGGCGCGTTTCACGTCGTCCACCATACAGCGGGAAAACGCGAAAATCTGCGGTCCGAGTTTCCGCTTGACGATTTCCTTGATGGCGGCCTGATCGCTCGGCGAGACCACCGGCATACCGGCTTCGATGCGGTGGACGCCGGCTTCGGCCAGGCCTTCGGCGATGCGGATCTTGTCGTCCTTGGTGAAGATGACGCCGGTCTGCTGTTCGCCATCGCGCAGGGTGATGTCGTGAATCTGAATTTGCTTGGGAAAATGAAATTCAGCGCGAACCGCCTCATTAAAGTTCCAAGGGCTGACAAACCACTTATCGGTCTTCCACGGTTCTTGACTCATGATGGGCAATTCCTCCAAAAATTAATTACGATGCGACGGTCTTCGCGACTTCGGGGTTGACGGGATTCCGCGCCGGTTGGCCGGTGAGGACCCGAAGTACTTCTTCGGCCGCCTTGGTCTGCAGATCGACCAGGCTCTCTTCCGAATAAAAGCTGGTATGCGGCGTCACGATAACGTTGTCGCGGCCAAACAGTGGCGAATCGGTCGGCGGCTCGTTTTCCATCACGTCCAGCGCGGCCCCGGCCAGCTGCTTTTGGTCGAGCGCGCGGGCCAGAGCGCTTTCATCGACAATCGGCCCCCGCGCCGTGTTAATTAGATAGGCTGTTGGCTTCATCCTTCCGAAAACCTCTGCGTTGAAAAGATGATGGGTCGCGGGGATCAACGGTGTGTGGACGGAGATGTAATCTGAGATTTTCACCAGTTCCAAAAACTCGACGCGCTCCACGCCGGCACGAGCCAGAACTTCATCACCCACGTAGGGATCGTACGCCACCACGCGCAGACCAAAGGCCTGGGCTTTGGGAGCCACCAGTTGCGGAATCTGGCCGAACGCCACCAGGCCGAGCACCGTGCCGCGAAGCCGGTGAATGGGTGTCACCGCTTTCATCTCCCAGCGACCGGCGTGCGTGCGAGCGTTGGACGACGGGATCTTGCGGGCCAGGGCCAGCAGCAGCGCCATGGCGTGATCGGAGACTTCATCCAGACAATAGTCGGGAACTCGCGTGACGACGATTCCGCGATCGGTGGCCGCGGGAATATCGACATTGTCGACGCCGATTCCGAAACGGGCAATGATGCGGCAGCGGGTCAGTTGCGCGATCACCTGGGCCGGCATTTTGGCATAGGTGGTGAGCACGCCATCGGCCTCGCGCGCAGCTTCAACAATGGCATCCGCCGTGGGTTGTGAAGCCAGACGCAGTTCCGCGCCAAGCTGCGATAAAACCTTGTGGGCGGGGTCCAAATTGGGGAAGACCGAATCGGTAACAACAACCAGGCGAGACATCAGAATCATCCAGCGTACCACGCTCCGGACGGCATCCACACAGCGCCCACCCCCTTACATATCAAGAGGCTGAGGAGTCTTTGCAATGCGTGGGAATAGCGCCTGATCCAGAGCAGACGATATTCCAACACCCGTCGAGCGATCCAAAGATGGTCGTTGTCAGCCCCGGGTGTGCCCATGAGCTGGCCAGTGTCTCGGCCCGCGAGCAAGACCGCGATCGTAGGTCCTCCGAGGGGTGTTCGAAGAAGAATCGGGCTCCTGACGGCGGTAAGACCCTGCTTGGATTTTCACCCCGACGCCGCCCAATTCCGACTTCCCTCGCGTGTCACGAGGGTCGCCAGGCCGAATCGCCCGGAAACCGATCGGCGAGCCGGATGGTGTCGACGGCGACCGACCCTGGCCCTTGTCGAAATCGACCTTGCCCCGGGGCAGTCAGGCCCGGATCTGGACTGAAGCGGGATCGGGGGCCGGTAGCCGAGCAGTCCATAGAATCCGCTCGCGCAGATAACTCCGTTAAATTCACTCCAGTACGGAATCTGAGCGGGCTTAACTCATGCCCCGAACGAAAACACCAGGCTCAGGCATCAGCTCATCCAGCGCACCACCCCGGCGACACCGTCCACAGCGACGGTCGAACCGTCGGGAATGCGCTCGGTGGCATTCAGGACCCCCAGGACCATGGGGATTCCGCGCTCACGTGCGAGCGAGGCCATGTGCGAGGTGCTGCCGCCCAGTTCGGTGACGACGCCTGCCACCTCGGTGAGGATATGGCTGAGCGCAGGACCGGCGACTTTCGTGACTAAGATGTCGCCCGGACCCACGCGCGAGAGCTCGCATTCGCAATGAATCACGCAGGCGCGCCCGGTGCCCCAGCCGATGCCCGCGGCGTGGCCGTTCAGCCGCGGGCGGTTCTGCCAGATAGCATCCGGGGCCGTGGCGGGCTCGATGTGCAAGGGGCGCGCCTGGAGCAGCTGAAATCCGGCCTCGTCGAGCGCCCATTCGATTTCAACGGGCATTTCCATCAAATCTTCGACGCGGAGTAATAGGCGGCCGAGTTCGCTTGCTTGTGCTTCACTGAGACACGGTTCGGTCACCTGGGCTCGCGGCACCGCCCTCGCTTGGTGGGTGCAGCCAACCTGGTGGTCCTTGCGGCCTCGAGCGAGATCGAGCAGCCTACCGTCGCGGGAAAGCTCGTAGCGGTCGGGCGTTACTTCGCCTTGCGCGATCGCAGAGCCCAGGCCCCAGGTGGCGCTCAGCACGAGCGTGCCTTCAGCCGATTGGCTTAAACCGCCTCCGGCAGCGCGGGCTGAAACCAGCGCCTGGACCAACACCGCGATCGCGGTGTCAGCCGGGTCGATATCTTTTGTGGCCATATACCGCAGGGCGCGTGTGGCCCACATGGCGCCCCAGCAAGAGCGAACCGCGGTGATGAAGTCGGCTTCGCTCTCAAGACCGAGGAAGCTTTCGAACTGGCCGGCGAAACTCGAGCCGAAACGGTCTTCGACAAGCGCCGAGGAGCGGACCGCGGTAAGGGCACGGGTCTGTTCGCTCAACTCGCGCCAGCTCAAGAGCAGTGGATCAAGCACGCCCGCAGTAATGGGCTGGTCGAGCAGGCCCAGCTTCATCGCGAGGGCATGCCGGCGTGCCTGCGGGCTGGCTTGCGCAGCGAAGACGCCCCGGGCCTCGGCCTCCAGGCCAAGCGCGCGGACCTGCATGCGATAGGCTTCCGCATCCAGGCAGAAACCCGCTGGCACCGGCAGACCGGCCTGAGCGAGGCGCGCGAGATTCCCCGCCTTGGGTCCGAAGCGATTGGTGTCGGTGGCTTCGGGAGCGGTCAGGTGGACAACCAACGGATGCAGAGCGCTACCTCCCCGGCAGCTTGCCGTAGTCGGAGTAACCCGGCATCGGGTCGACGACGGTGATCTGCTCGACCGGGAAGTTGGAGACGATCTCGATATTGTCCTTGTGCACGATCAGCATTTCTTCAATGCGCACGCCCCACTGGTGCGGCTTGCCGTGCTGGGTTTCGAGCGCGAAGACCATGCCCTCCTTGATCTCGACCGGATGATCGATTGACCAGATGCGGGAGATCACGGGTTGGTCGTATTGTGCGAGACCGAGGCCGTGGCCCCAAAGGTTCGCAGCCGCCTGATCCTCTTCTTGGTAGCCCCACGCTTCCTTCGCCGACGGCCATTTCGACGCGATGTCGCGGGTGGTCGCACCCACCTTCACCGCTTTGATCGAATCGTACAGCCACTTGAGCGCGATGGCGTAGTAGTCCTTCTGCTCCTGGTTCGGTTCGCGGCCGACCATGTAGGTGCGGTAGTAGCAGGACTTGTAACCGTTCCAGGTGAGCGCCGCCAGATCCATGAAAACCATATCGCCGGGCTTGATGATCCGGTCGGAAAAATTGCGCCAGTTCGGCCAGGTATTCAGCCCGGACGAAACGATCACGTCTTCGACGTCCTCCATGCCCGGTATGTTGTATAGGAACTCCATGATGTGCGCGGTCAGCTGGTTCTCGGTAAGCCCGGGCTTGAGAAACTTCATGAACTCCCAGTGCGCGGCATCGCCGATGGCGCCGACAATGCGCATACATTCCTGCTCATCCTCATTTTTCACGGCGCGGGCTTCCATCATGGGGGTCATCCCGTCGCCCCATTCGATCTTGTTCTCCTGAAAAATGCGGATCATGTTGATGTCGATGAAATCGCAGCCGAGTTTCATGCCGTCAACGCCGCGCTTCTTCATCTCCTGCTTAATGGCGTTGGTGAACTTGGTGACCTGCATGGTCGAGGCCGGCCCCGCCGCGCCCTTGATCCAGGCGTAGGAGTAGCGGATGTTGTCTTTGGGAATCCAGGGAGAATGTTTTTCGATGTGGAGCCCGATATCACCCTGCTCAAACAGCACCGGGGCATCATCGCCGCAAAGCAGCGCGTAGCGCAGGCCAGGCTTGAGCCGGTTCCAGCCGGGGGTCAACGTACTCGTCACATAGCGAACGTTCTCGTCGTACATCAGCAGCAACGCGCCCAAGCCGTGGGCCTTCATCCGCTCCCGCGCGCGCGCCAGCCGGTATTTGCGCAACCGGTCCCAATTGACACGCTCCTGCCAATCCAATCCTACAGCACCAACGTTAGCCATTAAACTCTCCAGTTAGGGTGTAAATGAGAACCGAGAAGCGGATGCGGTGATTATACCCGATGCTCCGGACGCCGTTGCAACCCGAAAAAGGGCTACCAGACGCACCTCCGGCGTATCGCTAGAGAACGGAACTGTCGTCGTGAGGGCTCAGCTTATCGGAAGGGCTTGGCCAGGGCGACCGTAGTCGTGGGCTTCAGTTCAATCCGATACGCCTGATAGACTTCCTTTCCCAGATTTTCGACCGAGTGCAGCGGCTGGCTGCTGCCGTCATAACTCACCTGGAGTTCCTTGAGCTCGGCGCGCGGCGTTGTCTTGCCGTCCGGCGAGAGCCGCCGAGACGGAGGCAGGTGGAAATAGACGACCACCGCCGGCCAGGTGTGCGTGTGCCAGGGTTCCTTCTCACCCGGCGGAATTCGGACGCTGAGAACGCGCACATACGGGTTTTCGAGTACCACGGTCATATTGGGGTCGTGGATCTTGACGGCGTCGGTGGCGGGCAGGTCGGCCAGAGGCGCCGGCTGGCAGTCGGTATCCTTCAGTTCGATCAAGAGATTGTGGTGCTGACGGTCGGTACTCTCAAATCCCTTGGCCGGCCCTCCCGGCGACCAGCGGATGTTCAAAACCTTCCAAGGCTCATTCGCAGGCGAGGTCTGCTCGAAGAACACGCTGGGCCAAGGATGGGAGTGCGCGGGCTCGCTCCCGTCGATCGGAATGGTAGCCTCCAAAACTCGGACCGCGTCGTTTTCCAGAATCACTTTGTGCTGGTTGGGCGCCGCCGCGATGGCGTCTGTGCCGTCTGGCTTGATTTGACCGCACCCGGACGCGCGCACTCGGGCAGGAACAACCAGGGCAGAGACCGCTGCCGCTACGAGTAAGGAAGTTTTTGCCATAGTCATGGCCACTGATACTATCACCAACGGCGCCCGTTGTCCCGTCCAAAAGCGATCTCGGTGTATGACTCGGGACTTGTTGGACCACGGACGGCTCCGCACGACCGCGGCCTGGAAATTCCCATGCGCCGTCTCGTCTCCGGTACGGGCTGGTAGCTAGCCGCAAGCGCACCGGCGACTGCGGACCGACCGGCGGGTCTCAGCCACGGCGCCTGCTTAGCGCCGGACAATCTCAATGCCACCGTGGCAGCCTGCGGCCAGCGCAATGCGAGGGCGGGAGACCCTCGAGCCGGCCGACGAAAATCGACCGCTGCCGATCGGATGGATCCTAACCGTATCTCGCTTCGAACTGGTCGATTGCCCGACTCGCTTCCTCGCGGGGCCATCGCAGCGTGGAAGTCGGCGGGAGCTACCTTAGCGCGCTCCCGCACTTTCGTACACGATCCGGCCCCCCACCATCGTCATGACCGGCCGGATGTGCCTGATTTGGTCGGCGGCAACCGTGAGGTAGTCGCGGTCGAGGACCACCAGATCGGCTACCTTACCCGGCTGAATCGAGCCTAAGTTGTCCTCTTGAAAAATGAAATAGGCGTTCTTGCGGGTGTGCGCGATCAACGCATCCTCGCGCGTGATCGTCTGGCGCATGACTTTGACGCCGCCCGCCATTCTGCCGGTCACCGCAAAATCGAGCGTCGTGAAAGGCAGGTATTGGTTGGCGGCGCTCCCGTCGGTCCCCAGCCCCCATACGATGCCGCTCCTTTGAATTGTGCCTAGCGGCGGCATGTCGCCGGCCTCGTCTCCGAACTCTTCGTGCATGATTTCTCCGTTGATCACCGCCCACGGATGCACGGCCGCATACATTCCGAGCTTCTTCATTCGTTCAAGCTGGGCCGCGTTGATCTGGTTCACGTGCGCGAAAGCCCAGCGCAGGTTCTTGATGGGATGCTCGCGGTTGATCGATTCCACCTGATCGAGAAAGGCGTCGATCGTGCCTCGCAACTCGGCGTGTACGTGCAATGGGAGTCCGGCCTTGGCGACCTCCATCGCGATCCGCCGCCACTCCGCCAGCTGCTCAGGCGTCGGATGGGAGGCGACTGCGAACATCGGGTCGTGCAACGGCCCGTATACGCTTTCCCCAAAGGCCACGTTGTCGATGAAGCTGTCGCCTTGAAACAGCTTCATACGAGGGATCTGTTCGAGCGACCGTTCCACCTGCTCCCGGTCGCCCGCACCGGCGCCGTCAATGCAAAAAACCCGCACGTTGGCCTGGCCCTCCGCCTTCCACCTCTGAAAGATCTCCAGGACATCTCGGTCGCAGCCAGGCACTCCGAATGCCGTCAGGCCGGCTCGATTCATGTCCTTCACCAGGGCCCGGCTGCTGGCCTCGAGCTGGTCCCGAGCGACTCTTGGGAGCCGGGAAGTGACTGCGCGAGTGGCCGCAATGTCGCCCTGGATCACGCCGGTGGGGCGACCCGCCTGGTCCCTCACAATCGATCCCTTGACGAAGCCCTGTGGATCAGGTGTCTGAGCATCGAGTCCCAGCGTGTGCAAGGCCTGGCTGTTCAAAAAAATCTGATAATAGGATTCCTGCAGCGCAACCGGGTTCGCCGGTGCGATTTGATCCAACTCTTCCCGTGTGAAAGGTTTCGGTTCGTCCCCAAACTGGGCGTGGGTCCAGCCTCCAATGTTATAGATCCATTGTCCCGGCCCCACGGCTTTGGTTCGCGCGCGCAGCAATTCGATCGCCGCTCGGCGAGAATCCACACCGTCGAAGCGCAATTCCCGTGACCAGGTGGTTGCCGCGCGCAACAGATGCATATGGTTGTCGATCAGGCCTGGAATCACCGTGCGGCCCCTCAAATCGATCCGCCGTGTACCTGGCCCGGCGAAGTGTGTGATTTCCTCTGTCGTGCCCACTGCCACAATGCGGTCGCCGCGGACTGCCACCGCCTGGGCAATCGCAAAGCGATCGTCAACGGTCACGATCTTCCCGTTCAACAGCACCAGATCGGGCGCCGGCTGCTGCGCTCGCACCATCGCGGCGGCAACCGCAGTCACAGCCAGCAGGATCCGCCGGGAGCGTGAATTCATCGGGTTCTCCTCCTAGTGAAGCGGTACGTGCTGGACGTCTTTCTCATTCTCATTACAGACGAACTCGAGAATGTCGGTATTGAGTTGCAGATGCATTTTTTGGGCGGTGGTGGTCCAGGGTTTGGTGTACGCTTTCGGGTCGTCGATCGTGGCTTCGACCTCGAGGTTTCCGAAATCCTTTCGCCGGAAGCGCTCGGTTACGTGAAGGGCCGTGGTAGCGGGATGGCCTTTGGACGTATCCAGCCACGTCTGATCGTTGAAGCCGGATGTCTCGACCACCAAGGTGTCGCCCACCCACTTTCCTGTCGAGTAGCCTAGCCAGGTGGGGTTGACGTCGCCCGCCAACTTCCGGCCGTCCAGAAAGATCTGGCGGAACAGATTCAGCTGCTCATAGAGGATGACGACAATTCCCGGCGTCTGGATAATCTTGAAGGGAAACAGACCATTCGTGTTGACTCTGGGGACGCCGTGCGGAAGGCAGCGGGCGAGAGGATCGTCCCGGTGATCGTTGGTTTCGCGCTGCTGTTGGAGCGCCTTGGCCCAAGGCTGCATGGAGAGGGCGTCGGGTTTGAGGCCCGCCGCAAGGTCAAAGAAATACTCCTGGCTCTCCGCCTGCCAGACCCCGGCGAGGTCGGGTTTGCCGTCTTGGGTCCTGGGGGCCGGCGCCGAGAGGTTGGCCTTACCGTCGGGTCCGCGCGGGATTCCGGCGGTCGGATAATTCAGCCACTGGGCCGGAGCGGCTGCCGCCACCAGCATCGGCCCCACGGAAAAGAGAAGTCGCATGTTTGGCTAGACCTCTAGCTTACGCAAGTCCACACCGAAGCGCACCCGGTCGTCCGATGATATGCTTGACTATCATCCGGCTCTACGGGTAACGCGAGGTTGAGTATGAAAATTCACCGGCTCCTGATCACCCTGGTACTGTCGATCGACGCGTCCGCGCAATGGCTCGACTACCGGGGTCCAGGCCTCCCGCTCCTGCCGGACGGCAAATCCAATCTGTCGGCGCCCCCTCCGAAGACCCCGGATGGCAAGCCTGATCTGTCGGGCGTGTGGCAGCCTCCCACTTCCTACGTCGTGAACATTGCCAAGGACCTAAAGCCTGGAGAAGTTTCCTTCACCCATTGGGGCGAGTCCGTCTACAAGCATCGGCAGGAGACGCAAGGCAAGGACGATCCGCAAGCTTACTGCGTGTTCTCAGGTGTACCCCGAGAAGATGTGGTGCCCTACCCGTTCAAAATCCTCGAGACCCGCGGCGAGGTAGCGATTCTTTACGAGGCCATACACAGCTACCGGCAGATCTTCCTGGACGGCCACCAGCTTCGCAAAGACCCCAATCCCACCTGGATGGGCTATTCGGTGGGCCGCTGGGACGGCGATACCCTGGTGGTCGACACCACCGGCTTCAACGATCAGGGTTGGATCGACAACGGCGGCCATCCCAACACCGAGGCGTTGCACGTCACCGAACGGTTCCAGCGCCGAGACTTCGGGCATATGGACCTTCGCGTCACCATCGACGATCCCAAGGCGTACACCAAGCCGTGGACGGTCGCGCTTGAGTTGACGCTGATGCCGGAAGGCGAGTTGATCGAGTACGTCTGTTCGGAGAACGAGAAAGATCTCCAACACTTGGTTGGAAAGTAGATTCAGGGGCTCGTGGATCAGCCGGCCTGACGGAGGGCTCCAGACAGGGCCCGCGTCCGAAATTCTGACTTGAGGATTCTCACTGCGGTTAAAGGCCCGCTACTTCGAACCGTACGCCCTTCGATGTGGAGCGCCAAGGGAATGGCATCGTTCAGCCGTGCCGGCCACTCGAGTCGAAGTCGGATTCTGACTCCCGGAGCTATCGGACAATCCGAGCTGATCAGCACCCCTGCGCTCGAGATATTCACCACTTGGCCCGAACCCATACCGGCTCCTTCCGGCCCCTCCTGGCGTCCCAGGTCGTACTGCATGCTCAAATCGATCGGATACCGACGATTCGATCGGCGCTCGACACCCAGTCTGAGGGTCTTTGTGGCGGTCGCAGACATCAACCGTCGGTAGGAAGGTAGTTCCGCGCGAAAAGCCGTTCCCAGGTTCGGCAAGTGGGATCGCTGCTGGGATTCGTGCAGGGACCGCTGTGTAGCGGCTAGTAGGTCTGGTACCACGGTCCCCTCGCTCTGTTTATCCACTTCTGCTGGTCCTCCACCCTAAAGAATGTGATTTCCGGCCGACTTCGGGGTCAAGCCATTTGTGAGAAATCTTCCCTGAGCAAGTTCATTATGGATACCGAATGTGCGTAGGCCGTGAAAGATCCGTGGAGTTTTTGTTGAGTTTCGACTGTGCAATCGCCTGTATAATCGCCTTTTGGCCTCGGGACCCAGAATGAAGAGCTTTCCGCCCTACCGCCTGGATCTTACCAATCAATGTCTGTGGCGCGAAGATGCCCGTATCTCACTGGCTCCAAAGGTGTTCTCCGTTTTGGAGTATCTGGTGCGGCATGCCGGCCGTCTGGTGTCGCAAGAGGAACTTTTGGAAGCCGTCTGGCCGGAAACCTATGTTCAGCCGGAGGTCCTGCGCAAATACGTGTTGGAGATTCGCAAGGCGTTGGACGACCCGGCCAAAGACCCTCGATTTGTTGAGACCTTGCCGAAACGCGGCTATCGCTTCATCGCTGGCGTTCACGATGAAACAACCGCACACCGGGCTTCCGGGCCCGCCGCCCCGCCGCCGAGCGCCAAACTGGTCGGTAGAGAGGCAGTTCTGGGCGAACTAGCGGGCTATCTCGAGGAATCCGCCCGGGGGCACCGGCAGCTGGTCTTCGTAACCGGCGAGCCCGGTATCGGAAAGACCAGCCTAGTGGACAGCTTCGCGCAACACGAAAGCGTGGACCGTTCGATTCGGATCGTGCGCGGTCAGTGCGTTGAGGGTTTTGGGGGCAAAGAGGCGTACTACCCTGTGCTGGAGGCATTTGGACTCCTGATGCAGAGCCCGGATCGCGATGATGTGGTTCGGAATCTGGTGGCGCAGGCTCCCACCTGGTTCATTCAGTTTCCTTCTATCATCAAAGCCGAACAGAGGGAAAGACTGCACCGGGAACTGCTGGGCGCGACGCGCGAGCGGATGGTGCGCGAGATTTGCGATGCCCTGGAGACTTTGACGGCAGATCGGCTACTGGTGCTCATCCTCGAGGATCTTCAATGGGTCGACAACCCGACCCTCGATCTGATCTCAGCCTTAGCCCGCCGGCGTGCTCCCGCCAAGCTCATGCTCTTGGCGACCTACCGCCCGCTAGACGTCATCCTTTCGCACAGTCCATTGAGACTGCTCGAGCAGGACTTGCTGGTGCACCATCTCTGTCATGAGATCAGTCTGACGCGCCTGAGCGAGGCCGACATCGAGCGATACCTGGCCCGAGAGTATCCATCGAGCAGCATTGGCAAGTCTCTTTCCACGCCGATTCACCAGCACTCCGACGGTAACCCATTGTTCATGTTGGCGATTCTGGACCGCCTCGTGCAGACCGGGGTTATCGCGCGAGTCGGCGACCGTTGGACCCTGGCGGCCCCGCCGAAAAACCTGCGTCTCGAAATACCCGAGACCCTGCAGCAGATGCTCGAGACGCAGCTCGCAGGATTGGGCGCCGCCGAGCAGCAGTTCTTGCGCGCGGCCAGTGTGGCCGGCGGACGCTTTTCCGCGTGGGCCGCCAGCGCCCTCCTGGATCTGGATATCGCGCAGGTAGAAGAATTCTTCGAGAAAATGGTCGCCGATCAGCACTTCCTCAAGCATGGAACGACTCCGGATTCGTCGAACGGCTCCTCCTCTCCCGACTATGAGTTCAAACACATTCTGTACCGGGAGGTCCTTTACCGGCAACTGAAACCGGCGCAACGCCGCCGGCTTCATCTCCGGCTGGCGGAACGGATGGAAGCGTTGCCTACGGCCGGCGACCCCGCCCTGGCATCCGAGCTGGCGTTCCATTTTGAGGAGGGCGAGGACTACGGCAAAGCCGTCCGGTACCTGATTCTGACCGCCACCAATGCCATGCGGCGCTACGCACCTGGGGATGCGATCCGGCTGCTGCATCACGCCTTGGATCTGCTCCCGCGCATCGCTCTAGATAGCGGGCGAGAGCTGGAAATCGAGATCCTGGAGCGCATCAGCGACAGCCTGTATGCGCAGGGCGAGATGCTGGAATCGGCCGACGTCGACCGCCGAGCTGCGGAACTGGCCGCGCAGCGAGGACTCAAGGCTGCCCAGGTCCATGCGCTAACCCGCGAGGCGCGTGCGCTCGCCTTCCTGGATCCAGGACGTTGTATTGCGGTGTGCGACCGAGCCGCGGAGGTGAGCCGGACCCAGGACGATGCCCTGCTACAGGCCAGGGCCGCCCTGCTGGCCGCCTGCTGGCATATCGTTACCAATGGCTGGAGTCAAAAGGATGCCGAGATTTGCGCGGCGGCTCGGGCCAGGCTCCGGCAACTCAGCCAGGAACTGGCCGTCTACTACGAGATCCTCTACGCGCATGTGCAGTGCATCGAGGGTGATTACTCAGAGGCCCTGCATACGGCACAGGCAGGAATACCCAAAGCCGTGGAGGACGGTAGCCTGGTCGTGTATCTGTCAGCGCATTCTTCGCTGGCGCATGCGCTGCTGCATCTCGGAAGATGGGGCGAATTGCTTCGGGTGCTCGCGTCGGCGCGGGATGTGGCCGAAAAGAACCGCAATGCTCCCTGGCTGGGGATTTTTCAGGCATCGCTCGCCTGGCTTCATTTCCATGCTTGCGATTTCGAGGGAGCGCGCCGGTTGGCAGGCGACCTGTTAAAGACCCATGTCGAGGAGCCGGCCGGTCAGATTCGAACCATGGCCACGATCACTGCCGCCTTCGCTGACATCGAGTTAGGGGCAGCCGATCAAGCATTGCCTGCTTTGGCCGGGGTATGCGAACGCCCGGAGTACCCCAGGTTCTTTATGGATTGGTATTGGCGAACCATGGCGCGGCTCGGCCTCAGCCACGCGTGGCTGAGAAAAAACGACTCGGAAGAAGCCGGCCGCGAGGCGGACCTGTTTCTGCAGTCGGCGATGTCCGGTGCCGATCCGAATCTGAAGGCCCTAGCCTTTGAGACCAAGGCGCGCGTTGCCATGAACCAGCCGCAGCAGGCGCGACAGCACCTGGACGCGGCCTTTGCCGCTTTGGCAAACGTCGAAATTCCGAGCGCGGCCTGGAGGGTCCATGCTTGCGCCGCTCGTCTGAATGCGCGCTCCGGCGACGGTCCCCAGGCCGAACACCATCGCCAACGGGCGGCGACCATTCTTCGACAACTTTCTCTTTCATTCCCCGAACCCTCGCCACTACAGGCGTCGCTGATCCACGCCTCTCAGTCGCACCCCCTGCTCAACCTGACTTAACTCCTCTTGCCGTACCATGAAAGCAGGAGGGATGATGCGAATTCTCAGTCTGCTGCTGGGGCTGGTTGGTCTGGCTTCCGCCACCGAAATACCACAGGGCACGCACGTGCTGTTGCGCCTGGTGAATGCCATTAACACCCGAACGGCGCGCCAGGGCGACCGCGTCTACCTGCGGACTGCCAGCCCGATTGTGGTCAACGGCCAATTCGTGGTGCCAGTCGAGAGCTACGCGCAAGGCGTGATCTCGCGTTCGGTGCGCAGCGGGCGCGTCAAAGGGCGCGCCGAACTGGCAATCCGCATTGAG
The DNA here is from genome assembly GCA_028876805.1 of Acidobacteriota bacterium. Lineage (GTDB taxonomy): Bacteria > Acidobacteriota > Terriglobia > Bryobacterales > Bryobacteraceae > PSRJ01. The sequence continues at coordinate 13,913 of JAGWQP010000195.1, forward strand.
AGCTTCACCCTCCTCAGCGGTAAGACGATCCGAGTTTCGCCGCGTCTGAGCTCCGTCGACGCCGAAGGAACCGGACAAAAGGTAAATGGACCGGAGAATGAGATCCGCCAGAGCGGCACCCAAGGCCAGGATGCCGCGAGAATCGCGGAGTTGGGGGGTAGTGGCGCGGCGATCGGCGGCTTCGCCGATCGCGGTTGGACGGGAGCCGGCATTGGCGCCGGAGTCGGTGGCGCTGTCGGCGTTGCGGCGACCTTACTGACTCGCGGAAGAGAGGTCAACCTCGCCCGAGGCTCGACCATCGATGTGGTGTTCGAGCGCTCTGTCCCGGTCGACTGACCGCCCCAAATCCGAAACCCGCTAACGGCGACTTGGATCGCAAGCAAGAATCTTTATGCGGGGCGTGAGGTGAGCGTAGGTTGGGTCGCGTCGGGGGCCGGGTTGGGGCGATACTCCTGTTTCACCGGCCGTGCATTTCGCCACCATCGCTATGTCGCGTTCGAGCCGCGTCAAATAAGGCTCACCGCGACGTGCAGGGCGTGGGGCTCCACTTGGAGCCGTTCGATTCCTTCTTGAAATTCGTGCTGGTCACAAACGGTTCCACCAGATACTGCGGGTCTTCCACAATGGTGGTCACTACGAACCACGTGTCGCCGCTGCGCTCGAGGGAAAGGTCGAAGTATTCTTTCAAGACTGCGTTCGCGCTGTACGGTGGGCCGTTTTTGCGGTAGTAGCCGGGACGGAGCGCGGTGGTGACGACTTCCAAGGACCGGCCCTGGGTGCCCACACGGATTGCGCCCAAGCCGGCTTGTGGCGCGCCGGACCCACGAAGCGGCTGCTCCCACTGAGCGGCCGAATAGCCTTGCCAGCTCGGCTGCGGCAGCTCGACGGGCTTTGGTCCAAAATGCAGAAGGCGGGTTTGCTGGCCGGCATCGGTGTCGATTCTCAGCGTGGTGTCATCCTGCCAGGTGATATGCAACCTTCCAGGCACACGTAGAATGGCCGCGGCTCCGTACGACTTGCACTGGAGGCCGGCGGCTTCGTCCCGGGCCGGGTCCCAGGCATCGCCGGCCTTGTAGCCTTCCGCATTGAGCGGGATGCTCGCAAAATCGCCTTTGATCGGAGTCACCATGCGCCAGCGCCAGTCTTCGGTCACAACCGATACCCAATAACCGGTGAAGTCCACGGGTGCCGCCGCTTTGGGCGTGGGCGGTGTTCGACCGCGGCCACCGCGCCCGAGGACTTGACTGTACGCCGTCGCTGCGAGCGCCAGGGCCAGCAGCGCCGCTCGGCTATCGGTTCCCATTGAGACTCCTGTACACGGCTTCGACAAACATATCCTTCGTCCACAGACCGCGTTCCGAATATTCGGTTTCGTAATCCCGCGCGGGCCGGGCCGCTTTCACCTGCTCGAGCGTCATGCCTTTCTTGAGCAGGTCTTGTACGCGGTCGCGCACGATGGTCAGCATGTTCCGATACTCGACCACGTCGGCTTCATTCGAAATGCGGCCGTGCCCGGGAACAACCAGCGTGCCACCGTCCTGATATCGCTCGGGCACGGTCAGGGTGAGGATGTAGTTGAGGGCATCGAGCGTCCCTTCGACGCTGCCGCCGCGAGCGAGGTCGATCGCCGGCCACTGGTCGGGCGTGAAGATGTCTCCCACGCTGACGACGTCGGACCGGCGAAAGAAGACGATGCTGTCTCCATCGGTATGCGCTCGCGGCATGTGATAGATGACCACCGCTTCGCCATTGAAGAAGAGATCCTTTTGCGGCGTTCCGTACTCATCGTTAGGCAGCGCCTCGTCCGGAACCGGCGGCTGGTTGGGAACGCGCTGGGTCATGCGGTTCAACACGTTTTCGTGCGCAATGATGCGTGGCCCAGGCCCGGGGCCGCGACCGAGCTTCGCCAGTGCAGCATTGCCGCCGCTGTGATCCTGATCGATGTGGGTGTTCACCATCCATACGATCGGCTTGTCGGAGAGCTTCCGAATCTCGGACAGAATCTTGGGCGCCATCTCGGCATACTGCGTGTCCACGACCAAGACGCCGTCTTTTCCCACTTGCAGTGTGGTGTTGCCGCCCGCACCCGCCAGCATATAAGTATTGCCCTGGACCGGTAGCAGGTGTTCTTGCGTGTTGTCGAAGTTCCGCGGCTGGGCTGGCGCGAGCGTGGTCACGACCGCGCTCAGCGCCAGCGCTCTCAGAAGCGGCTGTCTCATTAGCGTGAATCCACGTTGCAGTTAAACAAGGAGGTGCAATGGCAATACCGCGTGCACCGGCCCGGCGGATTGTACGACGTGATCTTCGACCGGTACTCGGGATACAACGTTTCAGCGCCGCCGCGTGTAGCCTCGAACGGCAGCCCATACCAGTTAGCGAACTCGTGGAGGTTTGGGTTGGTGCCGGGAAGATGGTGCGGGACCGTACCTGCGGGCCGCGGCACTTCAGCGGCATATTCGCAGCCGAAGATTCCGATGTGCTGGCCGGGGTCCAGGTACCAGTTGTCGCTGCGGACCAACGGCTCGGTCAGAAACACCGGATCTTCAATGACCGTGGTGATGGTCAGATATTCGCCGTGCCGCGTCCAGTGCTCCGTCAGGGTCGCCTGGTCGCTGCGGGGAAGGCCATTGCGCCGAAGGTAGTTGGTCTTCAGATGCGTGGTGGTAACCGTCAGCATATTGCCCTCCCAAACGCCGGTCGAAAAACCCTGAAACGTGTGCAGGGCATCGGCCGGCGGATGCGGGCGTCCATCGAGATAGATGGTGCGCTCACTATCCCACGCCAGGAAATGCATGTGGAAAGCGATCACGCGCTGGCTGGCTGGGTCGATGTCGCGCCAGATCCGAACCTGGCCCAGGCCGCGCAGGGCATAGTCGGCGCCGTGCGGACGGCACTGGTATTCTTCCACCACCGAAATGCGGTCCGCGTCGTAGCTATCGGCCTGCATCCGGGCGGCATCGTTGATCGGCATCTCTGTGTAGTCGGCAAGCTCGGGGCCTGGCCCGCGCTCCGGACCATCTTCGTGATACAGCGGCGCCCACTCTCCCGTAAAATCGACCTGCGCGTCCAGTGGAGCGGCCACGAGAGCCGCGCCCAGCAGAAACAGGGGGAGTGCGGTTCGATTCGTGGAAACCATAGATTCTCCTGATTGTTGTTGTACGATAACCGCCCCTTCCAGGCTGTGTCAAGCGGCTCGATACAAACCGAGGGTCCGGCGCAAAAGTTATATAATGATTCGCAATCGAGCAGGGCGGGCCGGGGATTCAACGCTGATTGGAGGAGGTGGCTATGGGTGCGGAACGGATGAATCCAGTGACGGCGATGAATCGGCGGTCGTTTCTTGGCGGCGGCTCGCTCGGGGCGAGCGTTCTGTTCGGTCGCGCGATGAGCCAGGCGCGGGCAGCCGCGAAAGTGGATCGCGCCGGCTCGGTGGCCGACACCAGCGCCGGCAAGATTCGCGGCGCGATCGAAGGCAAAGTTCACGCGTTTAGGGGCATCCCTTATGGAGCTTCGACGGAGGGTGCGGGCCGTTTCCTGCCGCCGGTCCGGCCGCAACCGTGGACTGGCGTGCGCGACGCCTTGGAGCTGGGTCCGGCGTCACCCCAGATTCCGTCGAATCTCGTCCCGGAGTCGATGGCGCAACAGCCCAAGACCGATGGTAACGGCAGCGAGGACTGCCTCCACCTGAACGTTTGGACCCCAAGCTTGAGCGGCAAGCGGCCGGTGATGGTCTGGTACCACGGCGGCGGGTACTCGGCCGGATCGGCCAACTGGAACATGTACAACGGCGCGAACTTGGCGGCAAAACGGGATGTGGTAGTCGTGACCGTCAATCACCGCCTCAACGTGTTCGGATATCTGTACCTGGCCGAGCTCGGGGGCGAAAAATACGCCCACGCAAGTAACGTCGGCATGCTGGATCTCGTCGCTTCGCTCGAATGGGTTCGCGACAACATTGCCTCCTTTGGCGGCGATGCGGGCAACGTGACTATTTTCGGCCAGTCAGGCGGCGGCGGAAAGGTCAGCACCCTGATGGCCATGCCGGCGGCCAAGGGTCTGTTCCACCGTGCGATCGCGATGAGCGGCTCGGCGCTGAAAGGTGTTCCGCGCGATCGAGCCACGCGTGGCGCGGAGGCTTTCATGGCGAAGCTCGGCCTTAAACCCAACCAGGTCGACGAGCTTCAGAAGATGCCCCCGGCGGAGTTGCTCGCGGCCATACGTGGCGTCCAGGGCCTCGTTGCGAGCCCCGCAGTCGACGGCCGCACCCTGCCTACCGATCCGTTCGATCCGGTGGCGCCGGCGCTCTCGGCCGATGTGCCGTTGCTGATCGGTTCCACGGAAACCGAGGTGACCTGGAACAACAACGTGAAATTTGATCCACTCGACGACGCCGCCCTGCACAGCCGGATCCGGGAGAACCTGCATCTCGACGATGCCGCGGCAGACCGATTGATCGGTGTCTACAAAAAGGGCCGTCCGCACGCCAGTAATCTCGACCTGTTCTTCATCATGAGCACGGACACCTCGAATTTCCGTAGCGGCACCGACACCGAAGCCGACCGCAAGGCGGCGCTCGGCAAAGCGCCGGTTTACAAATATTACTTCCAGTGGTATTCGCCGGTGAGGGAAGGCAAGCTGCGCTCCTACCATACGCTCGATATTCCGTTCGTCTTCGAGAACGTCGACATTGCTCAATCCATGGTCGGGACTGGCGCAGAGCGTTATCCGCTGGCGGACAAGATGAGCGGAGCCTGGGCCGCCTTCGCCCGCAGTGGCAACCCCAACCACAAGGGCATTCCTAAGTGGGAGCCCTTCACCGAACGGCAACGCGCCACCATGATCTGGAACAACCCATGCCGGGCCGTCAACGATCCGTACCGCGACGAGCGCCTAGCGCGGAACGAGTGGAAAGCGGCCGAGGCGTTATGAAGACCGAGGGTCTGTGGATATGGCTGGCGCTCAGCACGCCGCTCGTTGCCCAGATGGATTTCGCCGGAGAGTGGGCGCCGGTTCAGGATGAGGACAACACCGGCAACCCGCACATTGGCGAGTTCATCGGAATTCCCATGAGCGAGGCGGGACGACTGCGGTCGGAAGCCTGGAGTTCATCGTACATGACCCTGCCGGAATGGCAGTGCCGGCCTCACGGGGCCATGTATATTTCGCGCGGCCCCTCGCAAGTGCGCATCTGGAAGGAAGTCGACCCAGTGTCTCGCCAGATTACCGCCTGGCACGCCGAATGGCTGCGGTCGATCGACAATCCTTATTATATGGACGGCCGCGCGCAGCCCTCCGAACTGGCGCCGCACACCTGGGGCGGCTTCTCCACGGCCACCTATGAAGGGGAGATGCTCAAGATCACCACCACACATCTGAAGGAAGATTATTATCGCCGCAACGGTGTGCCGTCGAGCGACCGCGCGACCTTGACCCAATACTGGATTCGGCGCGGCGATTATCTGACGTGGGTCACAATTGCGTATGATCCGATCTACCTGACCGAGCCGATGATCCGCAGCTCCGAGTATAGACTGGCGTTAAACCAGCAGATTCCGCCGTACCCGTGCACGGTAGTCGATGAGGTCGACCGGCCAAAAGGAGTCGTGCCCCATGAACTGCCCGGAACGAATCCGTACCTGGGCGAGTTCGGGCAGAAATATGACATTCCCATCGAGGCCACCGGGGGTGGTGCCGCCTCGATGTACCCGGAGCTGGCGCGGAAGATTATCCGGCAGAAAAACGCCGCGACCAAAAAGTAGGGCCAGGTGAGGCACAGGAGCAGACTGGTGATCGTCAACCGCACGCATTGGATGCTGGCCGGCATCGCGGCTTTCGGCATGTCCAGCCTGGGCGATGGCTTGTTTGCGCAGCAGAACGGTGGCGCGCAAGGCCGGCCAGCCAACCCGCCTGCGGCCAACGGGGAAATCGAAATTGTTCCGGTTCGGGGCCACATTTATTTGCTGGCCGGCGCCGGGGGCAACATCACGCTCTCGGTCGGCCCCGATGGCGTGCTGCTGGTGGACTCCGGGCTGGCGCAGTACGCCGATAAGGTTCTAGCAGCGATCCGCCAGTTGAGCCGCGAGATCGACGTCGAGGGGCAGCCGGTCAAAAGCTACGCTCCTCCGAAGCCCATCCGCTTCATCATCAACACCCACGTGCACGCTGACCATACCGGCGGCAACGAGAAGCTCCGCCAGGCGGGCAAGACCTTCACTGGCGGCAACGTGACGGGCGACATTGCGGACGCCGCAGAAGGCGCCGCAATCCTGGCGCACGAAAGCGTGCTCAACCGGATGAGCGCGTCGAGAGGCGGCGAGGCCCGCACCGCCGCGGATGCGTGGCCGACCGAGACCTATTACAAGGACTCGATGAAGCTCAGCCATTTTTTTAATGGCGAAGGCGTCCGGCTGATTCACATGCCGAATGCTCACACCGACGGCGACAGCTTGGTCTATTTTCGCGGCTCGGATGTGCTCACGACCGGCGATATTTTCGTGACCACCGGCTATCCGTTCATTGATCTGGAGCGGGGCGGCAGTGTCCAGGGGATTCTCAATGCGCTCAACTATATTCTCGATCTGGTGATTCCGGAGTTCCGGACCGAGGGCGGTACCCTGATTATTCCGGGGCACGGCCGGATTTCGGACACCGCCGACGTCGCCTATTATCGCGATATGGTCACAATAGTTCGCGACCGCGTGCAGGCTTCGATCAAGAAAGGTATGACCTTGGAACAGGTGAAGGCATCCAGACCCACGGCCGATTGGGATCCCCGCTACGGATCGGGCGACCGGTTTGTCGAAGGGGTGTACCGCAGCCTCACCGCCAAGAAGTAATTCTCATTGTTCAGGAGCAACTTTGATGAAACGAAAACTGCTGGTTCTGCTTTTTGCCGCGGCCTCGGTTCTCGCGGTCCGGTCTTACGCTCATCACTCGTTTGCCGCCACCTATTTCGAAGACAAGAAGGTGACGATCGAAGGCGACCTGGTGCAGTTCCTATACCGGAATCCTCATTCCTTCGTGCACGTGGAAGTGAAGGAGCCGACGGGCGAGATGACGCGCTGGGCTGTAGAGTGGGGCGCCGGCGGCCAACTTGGCCGCCAGGGTGTGACCCGCGAAACCTTGAAGCCGGGGGATCACGTCATCGTCGTCGGCAATCCGGGACGAAACCCCGAAGATCATCGACTGCGCATGGTGACCATTACGCGGCCGGCGGCCAACGGGGAGCCGGAATGGAAATGGGGCGGGACCTTCGAATAACCGATCGCTTCGCTGACGCGTGGAGGCAGACGAATGAGTCACCGAATTGGGGCGTGCTGGCTGATGGGAGCCGCGCTCGCGTTTGGCGTTCCGGCGGGCATACAGGGGCAGGGCCGGGGTGGCCCGGCGGGACCACCCGCCACCGCCAGGGCAGCCGCTCCCATCGATCTCACAGGGTATTGGGTATCCCAGATCGTCGATGAATGGCGCTTCCGCGTGACCCCGCAAAAAGGTGATATTCCCTACTTGCCGATCAATGCCGCCGCGCGCCGGGTCGCCTTAGCTTGGGACCCCGCAAAGGACGAAGCCGAAGGCAACCAGTGCAAGGCGTACGGCGCGGTCGGCGTGATGCAGCGGCCGGGACGGCTGCATATCAGCTGGGAGGACGACAACACGCTCAAAATCGAGACCGACGCCGGGACGCAGACGCGCCGGCTGCGTTTTGGCCCAGCGCCCGCACCCACTGGCGAGCCGAGTTGGCAAGGCTACTCGGTGGCCAGTTGGCAGATGCCCGGTGGAGGCCGGCGTGGTGCGGCCCCGGCGCCCGGACCGCGATCGGGAACGCTGAAAGTCATGACCACCAACCTGCGCCCCGGTTACATCCGCAAGAACGGGGTC
>JAGWQP010000196.1 GCA_028876805.1 Acidobacteriota bacterium
CGGCATGCCGAGAACTTCCGAGGCCGTGCGCGTGTGAATGTCCTCGCCGCTCTGGAAAGCTTCCACCAGCAGCGGGTCCTCGGAGAAGTGCGCCAGCAGCCGCAGCTCGATCTGCGAATAATCCGCGGTCATGAGCTTCCATCCTTCACGCGGAACGAAGGCCGCCCGGATCTCGCGACCCAATTCGCTGCGAACCGGAATGTTTTGCAGATTGGGATTGGAAGAGGAAAGCCGCCCCGTTGCGGCACCGGTCTGGTTAAAGCTGGTGTGGACCCGCCCGGTCTCGGGATCCATCAGTTCCGGCAGTGCGTCCACATACGTTCCCTTTAGCTTGGTAAGCTGCCGGTACTCGAGGACCTTGCGTACGATCTCGTGATCGGGAGCCAGATCTTCGAGCACATCGGCGGCCGTCGAAATCACCTTGCCCTTGCCGTACTTCACCGGCAGGGGCAAGCGCAGATCCTCGAACAGCACGCGCCCTAGTTGTTGCGGCGAGCTGATGTTGAACGTTCTGCCGGCCAGTGCGTGGATCTCCGACGTCAATGCCGCGATCTGGCTTTCCATCAGGACCGACAGGCGGCCCAGCTCCAGCCGGTCGATGCGCACTCCCACGCCCTCCATCTTCGCCAGCACGCCGGCGAGCGGCAGCTCGATTTCGGAGTACAGCTTGCCGAAGCCCCGCGTCTCCATGGCCGGCGTCAGTTGCTGCCAGATCTCGAGCGTGATATCGGCGCGCTGCTCCGACGATGGTCCCAACTTCAGGTCCAGACGCCGACGGGCCTGCTCTTCGAGCCTGCAGCCCGAAGGGTCGGCGTCGAGCAGGAAGGCGTACAACATGACGTCATGTTCTAAGCCGGCGGCGGCGATTCCGAGGCGATCCAGGTCGAGCAGGGCCGCTTTGGCATCGCACACGATTTTGGGCGCCTCCGCGTCCTCCAACCACGGCTTCAAGCAGGGAAAGTTTTCCGAGGTCACCGCACGAGCTTCGCCCGCGCGCCACGCAAGGCCAATCGTGTCGAGGGCGAATTCACCCTCCGCCAATTTCGCGATCGCCACCGCCACCGGGCGACCCGCAGGCAGCCAGGCCTTCAACTCCTCCGCTCCGCCAATCACGCGATAGTCCCGCTCGCGCGTGTCCTCCCCCGGCCCCATTTCTTTGAGCAGGCTGTAAAACTCGAGTTCTTTGTAGACCGCCTTGAGCAGCGCCGTGTCGGCCGGCTGCGCTTTCACCGCCTCCACCGAAAACTCCACTGGCACTTCGGTGGCAATAGTGGCGAGCCGCTTGCTCATGCGGATCCGCTCCACGTTGTTCTGCAGGCTCTCGCGGTACATCTTGCGCTCGACTTCGCCCGCACGCTCCAGTGCCGCTTCTACCGACCCGAAGCGCTCGATCAGGTCGGTCGCGCCTTTGTCCCCGATACCCGGCGCCCCGGGGATGTTGTCGATCGCGTCTCCTTTCAGGGCGAGCACGTCGGCCACCTGCTCCGGCCGCACGCCCATAAAGGCTTTGACCTTCTGGGGGTCGTACCACTCGTCGTCCTTGGCTGGATTGAGCATCGAGACCCGATCGGTGACCAGCTGCATCATGTCCTTGTCGCTGGACACGATGACCACGTCCATGCCGTCCCGCTCCGCCCGTCGGGCCAAAGTGCCGATGACATCGTCGGCTTCGAACCCCGGGTATTCCAGGATGGGAATGCGCATGGCCTCGAGCACGCGCCGCACCCAGGGGATTTGCTCACGCAAATCCGGGGGCATCTCCGCGCGATTAGCCTTGTAGTCGGCAAACTCCTGCTCACGATGAGTGGGCGCACTGCTTTCAAAAACCGCGGCGATGAACTCTGGCCCGTATTGTTTGGCGAGTTTTCGCAGCATGTTGTTGAAAATATAGACAGCCTCAGTCGAGACGCCTATGCTGGTGCGCATAGGGGGAGCCCCGGTGCGCGCACGCGCGTGATAAGCGCGAAAAATAAACCCAAAGGTGTCAATCAGGAAAAGCCGCTTTTGGGGCACTCGGCCCATGATAACAACCCCCACTCAACCCCACCTCAAACGTACCGCTGCGTTTCGGCCACAGCCGGGTCCTCTAAGCGTCCTAATTCAGCCACATATACGATCGAGCAAGCCTTTTAGAATCAATATGATCAAATTTAGGATTCCGAGTTGCTAAGGACGTGCGAACGCTAACGGAGATCAACCTTGAGATTTGAAAACACCGTGCAGCGGGCCGTGGAAGCCCGTGGAATCGGCCTCCACAGCGGCGTCGCGGTGCACATCCGGATTCTTCCGGCCCCGGTCTCGACGGGTATCGTTTTCCTGCGAACAGACCTGGACAATTTCCCGATCCCCGCCAGCTGGCGGCATGTCGCGCGCGTAAGTTACGCCACGAGCCTCATGCGGCAGGGCGTGCTGCTCTCGACAACCGAGCACCTGCTAAGCGTGTTTTATTCGATGGGAATCGATAACGCTTTCGTGGAAATCGACAACCTCGAAGTCCCGATTCTCGATGGCAGCGGCCAGCCCTTCGTCGAGCTGATCGCGCAGGCCGGCGTCCACCACTACCGGCGCAGGCGGCGATACTTGCGGATCCGCCGCCCGGTTTCGGTGGAGGACCGCGGTAAGCGCATCAGCATCTTGCCCGCTGAGAGTTTCCGTCTCACTTGTGAAATCGATTTCGCGCATCCTTTGGTGGGGCGTCAGTCGGTCGAACTCGAAGTGACACCCGAGCGCTATGCCGCCGAAATCGCACCGGCCCGCACCTTCGGCTTCGAATACGAACTCGGCCAGATGCGCAACATGGGCCTCATTCGCGGTGCCTCGCTCGACAATGCGGTCTGTTTCACTCGTGAAGGAGTTCTGAACCCGGGAGGGCTGCGCGCGGCCGACGAGTGCTGTCGGCACAAGGCGCTCGACTTAATCGGCGACCTGGCGCTGTTAGGGAGACCGCTTCTCGGCCATGTGATCGCAGAACGCGCCGGCCATGCCATGCACGCGGCGTTGGTCGCGCGCATCATGTCGGACCCGTCGCTCTACGAGATCCTGACCTTCGATCAGCTGGCCTCGCGCGTGACGCAGGCGCTGGTCTCCTAGAGGGCGTGGGTCAGAAGCTCCCTCGCCAAGTCCGGCCGGAGTGGACGCCCTCGTCGACAGTCAACCCCCCAGCGCCCGGTTGGCCTTCTTCGAGTGCGGGAAAGCGAGGCCGATGCGGGCGAGTGACCGCAGTCAGAGGCGGAACAATCCACAAGTCGGCCGGTTACAGGCCAACCGATGCCTGACTCGGGACACCAGCGAGGCTCCTCAGACTGACAGGCATGTCCATCGGCGTTGCTGTGCGGCAGCGGAGTTTCGCCGGTCCCGAGCGCAACGAGAGGACCCGACTCCGGAAGTGGCTGCACCGGTTATCAGGTCTTCTTACGGAGCTTCGGCGAGTTGACCTGACCGAATTCGCGCGGCAACCGCTACGACTTCCTGCTCCATCGGCCGGTCCTTATCCTGGAACGCGGCCGCCCGCCGCACGGACTCGTAAATCCGGTGCGAGCCGCGCCCCAGCCGTGCCGGGCCGCCGCGCAGATCCACCGCTTGCGCGGAAGCGACGAGCACCATCGCGGTTTCATTGCGCACGCACTCGAGCGCATCCATTGCGGTCACGGCGGCGTGCATACCCAGGCTCACTACATCTTCGTTGTACTCCTCGGTAGGCAACGAATGAATCCCACTCGGGCCCGCTATCTGTCTCACGGCGCACGCCAGGCTGGTGACGCTCAATTGCATCCCTTTGAACCCGCAGTTCACGCCGGGCTCGGGGGTGAGGTTGGCGGGCAGGCCGCTGTTGAACCGCGGATCCACCACCACGGCCATCAGCGCATTGGCCCAGTTCGCCATCACCGCGAAATCGAGCTTCCAGGTGTCGAGCAGGCGCGCGATGTGGCCGCCGTAGAAATTGCCGGCCTGGTACAAGGCGCCCGTGTCCGGGTCGACGAGCGGATTGTCATTGGCAGAATTGATCTCGCGCTCGATCACCGGCCGGGCGTCCTCGAACGCCTCCCAGGCGGGACCCAGGCCTTGCGGCGCGCAGCGCAACGAGTACCCGCTCTGATGCCGGGACGCCTTGACCGATTGCGAATCCGCCAGAGCCTCCCGGATGAAGGCGGCAACGGCGATCTGTCCGGGATGGCCTTTCCGCTCGTGAACCCAGGGTTCAAAGGGTTGTGCGGGCGCCTCCAATGCCTCGGCCGACAGTGCCACCGCCCCCAATAGAGCGCGCAACACGCGGATGGCATCGATCTGCATCAGAGCCGCCACCGCAGTCATGACGGTCGTGCCGTTGAGCAGGGCTAGCCCCTCTTTCGGAGCAAAGCGCATGGGAGTCAATCCGGCTGCTTCAAGAGCCGCCGAGGCCGGCATGCGGCGGCCGGCCACGTCCGCCTCGCCCATGCCGACGAGCAGGCGGGCGATATACGCGGATGGCATGAGGTCGCCGCTGGCGCCAACCGAGCCGTACCGCGGCACCACAGGTGTGATCGCGCGGTTCAACACAGCGATCAGTCGTTCTACCAGTTCGGGGCGCACCGCGGATGCGCCCAAAGCAAAAGTGGCAATGCGCAGCAGTATCGCCGACCGGACCACGTCGCTCGGCAAAGGTTCGCCGGTCGCGCACGAAAGGTGGCGCATCAGGTTGTGCTGCAGCCGTTCCATGTCCTCGGGCGCGAGAGTGAAGCCCTGGTTCCCCCCCACGCCCGTGTTGACGCCGTAAATGCGCTCACCGCGGGCGAGGCACTCTTCCAGCCGCTGTCGGCCTTTCGCGATGCGCGCACCGACCCCCTGGGCCAGACGCACCTCGGCTCCCTGGCGGGCGACGCGCTCGACGTCCTCGATGGTCAGCGCACGGGCGCCCACTTCCAGTCGGTTAGCCATGAACGTAGCGTAGCGCGCTACTCCACGGTAAAGGTCTGTCTGGTTTCGTAGGTCTGGTTCCCAACGCCGTCCTTCGCCTGTACGGCAATGGTGTAGACACCGGGGCGAATATTTTTCTGGAGGGTGATGCCCATCGAGGCAGCGACGTAGCGCTTGGGGTAGAAGGATTCGGACTGCTCCACGGCCGGCTCCGGCTGTGTCCACAGGACCTTGCCCGAATCGGCGATGACGGACGTTACGTAGCTGACGTCGATCTTGTTGCCTGGGCCGTACCGGTAACCCGTCAGGTCAAACCGCGCCCAGACTCCATCGCCGGGCCGGTAGGCGGCCTTTTCCAGCGGTTGGGTAGCCTCCTCGGAGCGGAAAAACTGGAAATTGCGGACGGTCAGGCTGTCGCTCGGTACAATGTCGCGGCCGCGCACCACAAAAGGAACCGACAACTCCGCCTTGGTCTTCCCCACCAGGTCTTCCACCTTGATGACGATTTGGTAGGTTCCCGACGGGGCCAGTGGCGGTATCACGACCTCGGTCTGAATCTTCGGCATCCAATCCTTGTCTTGCGGCGTAACTTCGTCCGCGATGTTCTGCGCGAACGGCTCCATGATCGCCACACCCTTGGGATCCGCTGCCTCGACCGAATAGGTGTAGTGGATTTTCTCTTCTGGCGTTTTCGCGTATCCCGAAACGCGGCAAAAGAAGAAAAACCTGTCTCCCGGAACGTGCTCAAAGCTGGCGGGCAACTGCGCGCCGCCGTCAGTGTCAGAAATCACCGGCCGGACGATTGCGAGCGGCGCGGCGGCGACGAGCGGCCCTGCCAGGGCCAGAAGCGCAATTAGCCGCATACCATCCTCTCGACCCATTCTGGGGACCGAAGATGGGAAAGGTCAAGCCTCTCAATGCCGGCCCTGATCGCGGACCGCACGAAACCCCGATCGCATGGAAATTCAAAAGGAGCGAGGAATACCCTGCTAGAGGCGCGGTGCAGGATTCCCTTTGCCGGATGAAGGAACGAGAAAAAAATCGTTCGCCGCGGAGTCCTCGCTGCCGCCGGCAAACGCCACCGGCAAATGAATCGATCTCGTCGGGAAGGGCAAGACCGGGGAAACCGTCTCGGTCCGGGGCCCAAAGCGACTACTTCTTTTGGCCGAAGCGGGCGGTCTCGATCCCGGGCTTGGCATTGCCCCAGGCGATGAAGGCGCCGGCGGAGGAACCGAAGACGCGAGGATAACCGAGGGTGCTTTTGCCGCCTTCGGCTAATGCGATCACTGGGCCGGGGGCGCCGGCGGCGGTGACGGAACGAGCCAGGACGCGGGTCGAGCCGCCCGGGTTGTCCTCGAGCCAGGAGACGATCGCCCACCCGGCCTCATCCAAGGCCACCGAAGCATAGCCGAAGGCGTGGCCGGTCGAGACCACCACTGGTGCGTCGAATGTGGTTCCGTTGTCCCTAGAGAAAGCGACCTCGACGCGGGGGGAGTTCTGCGCGCCCGTGTACCACGCAACCGCGGCGCGGTTGCCTTTGGCAGCGACCGAGGCGGCGTTGGTCGGGCACGCGTTCAAGCTCCAGTTGTCGGCGTGGAGCACCTTGGGCTTCGACCATTGGCCGTTTTCCAGCCGGAGCGTAAGGATGTCGCGGATATTCTCCGGCGTGCGGCCCCGATAGGCCACGAGCAGTCCCTGGGCGGTGCGGGCCACCGCGGTCGGGCAGCACTCGCACACGTCGGGGTCCAGGCGCTCCTCTTTCACCTCCTTGCCGGAGGCGTCAACCACGGTTCGCATCAGATAGCCGGGGCCGTCCTCCCCTTTGGGCATTTCCAGCCAAAAGAGCGAAATTTCGCCGTTGGCATTGGCGGCCATCGACGCGAGGCCGTGCTCGACCGGGCTGCGGTCCTTGTGCGCCATCGCGGGCGGCGTCCAGCGGACGCCGTCGGACGAGGAAGACACATAAACATACTCGGCATCACTGCCCTCCGCGGGCGCTTCGACCCAGTGGGCCATCCACTGATGGTCGCTCACAGCCAGGACCTCGGGAACTTCGGCGGGATGGCGGAAGAAATGGCGGTTCGCGACCACCGTGCGAGGCTCGGACCAGGCCGAGCCCCGGCGTATGGCGTAGCGCAGAAGGGCGCCGCTTTTGGAAGGCTCCACCCAGCTCAGCAGCGGACTGCCGTCCGGAGCGGCGGACCAGTTGGACTGCAGGCTGCCGGGAGCGGCCGGGTTGGCGAGCGGTTGGACCTCTAGCGTCTGGCTGAAGCCGACGAGCACCGCAGCCATGAGGAGGGCAGTGAAGAGCTTAAGCATAGGCGTGTAGCTTTGAGAGTAGCAGCAAATTGTCCGAGCGGCAGCAGCCGTGGTCACCCGATGGATCGTGACCGGTCAATCGCAGGACCGAGTTCTCCCGGAGGAAGCGGACTTGTTGACCGTTTCCAAACCCAGGTAGTCGACTGGCCGTCGATGGCCTGGGGCGCCGTGTTTCGTCCATAATATTGGATCGTTTCGGCAGCGGGTTTCGTCGTCGTGGGAATCGCCTTATTTCGCTAGATCCAAGACCATCGCCGGGGTCCACGCGCAGAGGTCAAAGATCAGAACAAGCGCGCCTCGGAGCTTGCCCGCTCTCGACACCGGGGACGGCAGATCGCGTGCAGGCGCCCACTTTAGGCCGGTGGCTGCACCGTTACACGCTGCTTCTGGCGTTGTCGAGATGGGCTGAGGTGATTACCGGGGCCTTGGTGACGAGCCGCCTAACTAACGAGCGCATCGGCCGAGCTTGAAAAAACCCACCTTGGGGTTCGAGCGGCGGTGGGCATCCTGGCGATCGGCCTGGGGGTCTGGTTATCCCGAGCCTGGCCCGAAGGGTGGGTCCGTCGCCTGGGTTGGATCGTCCTGGCGGGGGTGATCGCCGAAGCTGCTTTGGGAAACCGGAATCCGACGACGCGGACCCTCCACGCTTTACTCGCGTAGCTTTTCTTCGCACTCACAGTGGCGGTCTCGGTGGTCACTTCGCCGGGTTGGACCAGCCGAGGAGCAGAGGTCAAAGATTCCTCACGGGCTTCGCTACGAAGTCTCTCGGCCACTGCGGCCGTTCTGGCGGTACTCCAAGTGTCCCGAGGAGCAGCAGTCCGTCACCGGGCTATGGGAGTTGCGACCCATATCATGGCGCGCTGGTGGTGACCATCATCATACTGCTGCTGGGGTCGTGGTCACCCAGCAGTTTCCCGACGACTGCACGCTGGCGCCGGCGGCCAAGGCGCTCATGGGGATCACGTTTGTACAGGTCATGCTGGGAATGGGCGCCTTCATCACCCGTATGATGGCCGAGGAAGCCTCACCGGCGGTGGTCATTCCGAGTGTGGCCCATGTAGCCGTGGGTTCCCTCTCCTTAGGGGCGATAGTGTTTCTCGCCCTAGAGATCGGGCGGCACCTCGCTCCGCGCGGCGAGAGGGACTAACCACCGCCGACGAATTGGACGATTTCGACTTCGGAGCCGGCGCTGAGCATCGTTTCGCACCACAGCGGTTGCTTCACGATGCGCCGGTCGAGCTCCACGGCGACCCGGGCCGGGTCGAGCTCGAGTTGCTCGAGAAGGCCCAGAATGGTCAGACCTTCGAAGGCCATCCGCGGCTCGCCGTTCACGGTTATTGCAATGGCCATTCGGTTGGTTGACACCCCACTTTTGCAACCATTATAGTCGTATTTGACCCCATAGTCCCTGGAACACATGCCTGACTCCTATACCGAAGTGTACTTCCCTGTCCTGGTGCAGGGCATCCTCGCGATTGTGATCGCGGCGGCATTGATTGTGCTTTCCTACTTACTGGGGAAACGCGTGCGTAACGCCGTCAAAGACACTCCCTATGAATCGGGCATCACGCCGACCGGAGACGCCCGGGGGCGCTTCAGTGTGAAGTTTTACCTGGTGGCGATGCTGTTCATCCTGTTCGACATCGAGGTGATCTTTCTGTATCCCTGGGTGGTCGTTTATCGCGAGCTGAAGATGTTTGGCTTCATCGAGATGCTGGTCTTTGTGACTTTGATCCTGTCGGGTTTCTTCTATGTCTGGAGGAAGGGCGCGTTGGACTGGGCCTACTCCGATCGCCCCCGCGGGAAACAGTAAACGATTCCAATGATACCGGACAATTTGCGGGAATACGCGGTAGCTCTGGCGGTGGATGCGTTTGACGGCGAGGCTATCACCGGCGGCAAGCACGAATTCGGCGAATGGACGCTGGAGGTTGCACCGAGCAAAATTGTCAGCGTCTGCGGGTTTCTGAAGTACGACCAGAAGTTCGTGCGCTTGAGTACGGTGACGGCGGTCGACCGGTACCCGGCCGAACCGCGCTTCGAATTGGTTTATCACCTGTACTCGATCGAGGGCAACCAGTGGCTGCGGCTGAAGTGCCGCACGCATGCGACCGATCCGGTCATCGAATCGGTGACATCCGTATGGCGGTCGGCGAACTGGTATGAGCGGGAGGTGTTTGATCTGTTCGGGATCCGGTTCGTCAATCATCCCGATCTGCGGCGCATTATGATGCCGGAGGGTTGGGAAGGGTACCCGCTGCGGAAGGACTATCCGGTGACGGGGTCGAGGGTCTAGCGATGAGCGGATCGGCAGTGCCCGGCCAATTCATGGCCACGCTCGAGGAGACGGAGGCTCAGAGCGGTCCGCGGCGCATGGTCCTGAACATGGGGCCACAGCATCCGTCGACGCACGGCGTGCTGCGCCTGCTGATCGAGCTCGATGGTGAAATCATCACCAAGTGCGATCCGGACATCGGCTACCTGCACACGGGAATCGAAAAGGAATTCGAAGTCAAGAACTACCAGCAGTCGGTGACCTTGACCGACCGGGTGGATTACCTGGCGCCGCTCTCTAACAACCTGGGCTACGTTCTGGCGGTGGAAAAGCTGCTCGAGCTGGAGATTCCACCCCAGGCCCAGTGGATGCGGGTGATGCTGACCGAGCTGACCAGGCTGAACAGCCACCTGGTGTGGCTGGGAACGCATGCGCTGGACATCGGCGCCATGAGCGTGTTCCTGTACTGCTTCCGCGAGCGCGAGGAGATTCTACGGATCTTCGAAATGTTCTCCGGACAGCGCATGATGACCAGCTACTTCCGCATCGGGGGGCTGGCGCTCGAACCGCCCCGCGGCTGGCAACAGCGAGTCAAGAAGTTCATTGACGTCTTTCCGAGCAGGGTGGACGAGTACGAAGAGCTGCTGACCAACAACCGGATCTGGATCGGACGCACGCGCGGCGTGGGCTTGATTCCCCTCGAAGACATGCTCGATCTGGGCGTGACGGGTCCCATGTTGCGGGCGGCCGGACTGAAGGTGGACGCGCGCAAAGATAGGCCCTACTCCAGCTACGACAAGTTCGATTTTGTGGTGCCGACCCGGACGGAAAATGATGTCTACGCCCGGTACCAGGTGCGCATCGAAGAGATGCGGCAGAGCACGCGCATCATCCAGCAGGCGATGGAAGGCATGCCTTCGGGGCCGTGGAAGGCGGCCGATCAGCACGTGGTGCTTCCCGACCGGGAAAAAATGAAGACCCAGATGGAAGCCCTCATTTACCACTTCAAAATCGTGACCGAGGGGTTCCGCGTGCCGGCGGGCGAGGTGTATCAAGTGATCGAATCGCCACGCGGCGAACTCGGCTACTACGTGGTGAGCGACGGAACTGCGCGCCCCCTGCGCGTGCACATGCGGACGCCCAGTTTCGGCAACCTGCAGGCTGTGCCGAAAATGGTAGCGGGCGTTTTGATCGCGGATGTGATTGCATCCATCGGCAGCATGGATTTTGTCCTCGGCGACACGGACCGTTAGATGACCTTCTCTGCCCAACTGGAAGCCAAGTTCGAAAAACTGCTGACGAGCTATCCACCAGGCCGGCAGCGCTCGGCGATGATTCCCATGTTGCTCTATGGGCAAGACGAAGTGGGCTACGTCTCCGATGAATTGATCGAAGAGGTGGCTAAGCGCGTGGGCGTCAGCCCGCTGCAGGTCAACGAGGTGATCTCGTACTACTCGATGCTGCACCGCAAGCCGCTGGGAAAGTACCACGTTCAGATCTGTACCAACATCAGTTGCCTGCTCAACGATGGGGACAGGCTGTGGGAGCGGGCCTGCGCGAAGCTGGGGATCGGGCACAAGGAAGTGACCGCTGACGGGCAATTCTCGCTCGAAGAGGTGGAATGCATTGGGGCATGTTCGTGGGCGCCGGCGCTCCAGGTCAATTACGATTTCTATCACAAGGTCACGCCCGACGAGCTGGACCGGCTCTTGGATGGCTTGAGGAAAAATGGCGTATAACGAACCGAGCCCGCTCGAAACCCGCGTGCTCTCGCGCCGCTTCGGCAGGCCGAACTCCGCCGCCATCGACACCTACCTGGCCGACGACGGCTACAAGGCCTTTTTGAAAGCCGCAAAAATGAAGCCGGAGGAGATCATCGAAGAAGTCAAGATCTCGAACCTGCGCGGGCGCGGCGGGGCCGGATTTCCGGCGGGAATGAAGTGGAGCTTCGTCCCGCGCAATTCGCCCAAGCCGAAGTATATCGTCGTGAACGCCGACGAAAGCGAGCCGGGCACGTGCAAGGACCGGCTTCTGATGGAGTACGACCCGCATCTGCTGATTGAAGGCTGTCTGATCGCCGGGCTCTCGGTCGGCGCGCACGCGGGCTATATCTACGTGCGCGGCGAATATCGCTACCTGATTGACATCCTCGACAAGGCGCTGGGCGAAGCCTATCAAGGGGGCTGGCTCGGCACGAATATTCAGGGAACGGGCTTCGACTTTGATCTCTACACACACACCGGCGCGGGCGCCTATGAGTGCGGTGAGGAATCGGCGCTGCTGGAGTCGCTCGAGGGCAAGCGGGGGGTACCCCGGATCCGGCCGCCGTTCCCAGCCGTCGTGGGGGCGTTCCAATGTCCCACCATCTTGAACAACGTCGAGACGTTGTGCGCCGTGCCTGCCATCATCCGCGATGGCGGCAAGGCTTTTGCTGACCTGGGCGTTCCCAAGGCAGGCGGCACCAAGCTGACCTGCCTTACCGGTCACATCAACAAGCCGGGCGTGTACGAGCTCGTCCTGGGGTTCCCGGTCATGAAAATGATCCACGAGGTCGGCGGCGGCATTCGCCATGGGAAGAAGTTAAAGGCGTTCATCCCCGGCGGATCGTCCTGCCCGGTGCTGACGGCGGCCGAGTGCGAAGGCGCGACCATGGATTACGACTCCATGGCTTCCCGCAAGTCGATGCTGGGCTCGGGGGGCGTGGTCGTGATGGACGAAGACAC
>JAGWQP010000197.1 GCA_028876805.1 Acidobacteriota bacterium
AGCCAGGGGAATGCTGCGAGCTTTTTGCCGCCCAAACCGGGTTTGCGTTCCTAGACGCGAACCCTAAAGGCGCTCGGCAAGTTCGTGGGCCGCGCTCAGAGCTGCGACTCCGCCTCCCAACGCCACCGAGGGTTGCATCTTCGGGTATTCGAGATGGACTGCATCGGCTTGCCTGCTCAAAATCTCTGCGTTCTCGGCTCCTTGGTTCCGACCAGCCTTGGGGAACGAGCAAGCGCTGGAGCGCCGCACGGCCTCGCTCACTGGGCGGCCGAGGTGGAGTCGGCGCCTGGTGCGGCCACCGAGGAAGCCGAGAACGCAGAGATTGCCCGTTGCCCGCTTCGCCGACGGTGGCCGGCAGATACGCCTGTACCGCCAACGCGATACAGGCGCCCTTCGCTGCTAGCGGCGACGATCGCGGTCAACTGCACGAGCCCAACGCAACGGAGGTGAGTGCTTGGGGAGGATTGAACGAGCGGTTGACGAGTGTTCGAGGAATCGGCGTGCCGGCCGGCCGTTCGCCGTGCAGCCGAACGCTCCAGTGAACAGGGCGGGGATGAAACGAGGGTGGGTGGCATTGGGCTCGTAGCCGGCTGATGCTTCCATGATCCATATCGGCCTCTGCTCCTTACCTGAGTAGTGAGCATAGCCAGGGCTGCGTTTCAGGCTCGAGCGCACGAACGTGTGGTGAGGTACCGATCGGACAAGGGGTGCCGACGGGCCATTTCGAATCCGTCCGCAAGCACTCACCGCGAATGTCACTGAGAAACATTTCCCTAAAGGTTTTTTTCCGCTGTTCGGCCGCGGCGGCGGTTTTTCTCGACGGATCGCGGAGGGCCACCAAAAAGGAGGCCTGCGCCGCCCGGATTCTGTTACATTGAGGAATTCCATGCGTAATGTCGTCATCATTGGGTCCGGCTGCGCTGGTAATACGGCGGCAATCTATGCCGCGCGCGCCAATTTGAAGCCTCTGGTCGTCAGCGGCCACGAAGCCGGAGGACAGCTTTCCTTAACCACCTTGGTGGAGAACTTTCCGGGTTTTCCTGAAGGCATCAACGGGCCCGACCTGATCGAGAACATGAGGAAACAGGCGCAGAATTTTGGCGCCGACTACGTGCATGGCAACGTGCTCGAAGCCCATCTGTCGAAGCGGCCGTTTCGCCTGAATGTGGAAGGCGACTGGGTCGAAGCCCGCACGGTGATTGTGGCTTCGGGCGCCGCAGCGCGTTGGCTGGGCCTCCCCTCCGAGCAAAAGTTGATCGGCCACGGCGTGAGCTCCTGCGCGACCTGCGACGGCTTCTTCTACCGTGAGAAAAAGATCATGGTCATCGGCGGGGGCGATTCGGCGATGGAGGAAGCCACCTTCCTGACGCGCTTCGGGCGGGAGGTTCTGCTGGTCCACCGGCGCGAGGAGTTCCGGGCATCCAAGATCATGCTAGACCGCGCGCGCCTGAATCCCAAGATCAAATTCGCGACCAACACCGTGGTAGAGGAAATCTACGACGTTTCACAAAACCTGGTCACCGGGGCACGCCTGCGCAATCTGAAGACCGGCCAGACCTGGGACGAACCAGTGGACGGTTTCTTCGTGGCCATCGGACACATTCCCAACACGGCGGTTTTCCACGGCCAGATCCAAACGGATGACGAGGGGTACATTATTTCCCAAGGTGGCGCGCGTACCAACGTCGCCGGAGTGTTTCATGCCGGTGACGTGCAGGACCGCCTCTACCGCCAAGCCGTCACCGCTTCCGGCGCGGGTTGCATGGCGGCCCTGGAAGCCGAACGGTACCTCGAAGCGGAAGGACATTGAAAGGCATGATCGAGCGAATTCATCCTCCCGGAGCGCCCGCGCCGCGCGGGCCCTATTCGCCGGCGGTGCGCGCGGGAGATTTTATCTTCGTTTCCGGCCAGGTACCTCCTCAGCCCGGTGACGTGGCACACGAAACCCGGCAGGTGCTGGACAATGTAAAGGGCATTCTGGAAGGCTGCGGGGCGAGTCTTGCCGACGTCGTCAAATGCACCGTCTTCTTGGCCGAGGGTAGGGATTTCGCCGCCATGAACGCCGTCTACGCGGAGTTCTTCGGCGAGGCCAAGCCCGCTCGCAGCACGGTGGTCACCGCCTTCGCAATCCCCAACATTCGGGTGGAAATTGACGCGATCGCGTACAAGCCGCAGTAAGTATGGTGTCTGATGGGAAGGGTGCTGCAGGGCTGCTTGAATGGCGCGGTATCGGAGAGCGCAGCAGGCAACAGGGCGCTATTGGGCCGGGCGTCGGGGTCACGTCTGCTTTCGCGGGTCAGCCACTCGAAATCCCTGCCGGACTCGAAATGTCTGCCGGCGATCGCCTGGTTCGGTCCTTGGCGGTACCGTGGTCAACCGAGTCCTGGCACGCCGCCGAGGGTTTTGGCCAACCGGACGGCACGCAAAATCCCCTGTGCCACGGCGTCGGCGGCAGCCACGCCCAGCGAGTTGATGTCCGCGCGGCGTTCGCCATGCGAAAGAGCAAAAACCGTGTCGCCGTCGTTGGTGGTATTGACCGGGTAAATGGCTCGCGCCATCCCCAGACTGGCGAACTGCGCGAGCAGAGTAGCCTCCACTTTGCTGAGCGCCGCATTCGTTGCCACCACCGCGAGCGTCGTGTTGGCGCGCACGAGCGGCGGCGGGGCACCTAGTTTGACGATTTCGTTGCCATTCGCGAAATCGCGGCTGTCCGGAGCCTTACGAGCGCCGGCGACGATCTTTCCTGTGGCCGGATCGCGTACATCGCCAAACGCGTTCACCGCCACAAGGCTCGCCACCAGCACGCCTCCGGGCAGGGTCACGGTGAACGAACCGATCCCCGACTTCATGGCCTGCTTCAATCCCAGGGCTTTGCCTACGGTAGCGCCGGTACCCGCGCCGACACACCCTTCCGCCACCGGCTCGGCGGTCGCCGCGGCGGCCGCCGCCTCCCCCATGGCCACGGTCGGCCGGATCTTGGAATTTCCCATGCCCAGATCGTACAAAATGGCCGCCGGAACGATTGGCACCCTGCCGAACGGAGTGGACACACCCGCGCCCCGGCTCTCCAAATAGCGGCGGACGCCGGCTGCCGCTTCCAGGCCAAAAGCGCTCCTGCCGGCCAGCAGAATGCCGTGCACGACGGGATCCACGTGCAACGGACCGAGCGTCGGGGTCTCTTGGGTACCGCTGGCCAACCCCCGGATGTCCACTCCGCCCACCGCGCCCGCCTCGCAGAGAATGGCGGTACACCCGGTAATCGCCTGATAGTCGGAGATATGCCCGACGCGAAACCCCGGAATGTCTGTAAGTCCTTTCATCGCGGGATATATAGTTGTATGGTAGCATCGGAGTCGAGGACCCAGTCGGATTGCTCGATCTGCTGAAAGGGCCTGTAATCGCGGTCCAGGATTTCTTTTTGCTGGCAGGCCGCGCCGTTCGCAATGTCGGCCGTACCCCGCACTACGGTGACGACATCGCTTTGCAGATGGACAACATCGGAGTAGGCAGCCTGTTTATCGTGGTCCTCACCGGCTTATTTAGTGGCGCGGTGATGGCACTTCAGATGTCTCGCGTGCTGTCGCAGTACGGGCAACTCAGCAAGACCGGTACGGCAGTCGCGATCACCCTCGTGCGAGAGCTCGGGCCCGATCTGACCGCCTTGATGGTGGCCGGACGCAACGCCTCGGGAATGGCCAGCGAACTAGGGTCGATGAAAGTGACCGAGCAGATTGATGCCATGCGCGCGCTCGGCACCGATCCGGTTCAGAAGCTGGTAACCCCCCGCCTCATCGCGACCTGCGTCATGCTCCCGATCCTGACCGTGATTGCCGATTTTGTCGGGATCTTCGCCGGATGGGTGATTTCGTACCTTTTCCTGTCCCTGCCTTCGCGGTTGTATTGGAGTTCGGTGTGGCGCTCGCTCGAATGGAATGACCTGACGCAAGGCCTTTTAAAACCCCTGGTGTTCGCGATGGTGATTTCCCTCATCGGCTGTCACTACGGGCTGAAGACCACCGGTGGCACGCAAGGAGTCGGCCGCTCTACGACGCAGGCCATGGTCATGTCGTCGATCTTGATTTTCGCGCTGACCTACCTGATCGCGCAGATCTTCGTCACACAGACGCAAATCTGATGCCGACAACACTCCCCTCGGTCCTCCGATTCGAGAACGTGACTGTCGCCTTCGAGGGAGTTCCCGCTTTGACCGGGGTTTCTTTCGAAGCGCGCGAGACCGAGTCACGCGTCATCCTGGGTTCGGCCGGAAGCGGGAAAACGGTTCTGCTTAAAACGGCTCTGGGGCTCGTAATGCCTGACAGCGGCAAGGTTTACCTATTCGGCCGTGATTTGACGTCGCTCGAGGAGAAGGAACTGATCGATATTCGGAGCAGAGTCGGAATGTTGTTCCAGGAGAGCGCGCTGTTCGATTCGCTGACCATCGAAGAAAACGTCGCCTACCCGCTGGTGAATCAGAAATGCATCCACTGTCCGCCGGAGGAAGTGCATCCGCGGGTGGTGGAAGCCCTGAAATTCGTAGAACTCGGCGAGACGCTCGAAAAGTTCCCCAGTGAGCTCTCGGGTGGTATGCGGCGGCGCGCGGCGATTGCGCGCGCGGTCGTGACAAATCCAGCCCTGACCCTGTACGACTCACCCACCGCCGGCCTGGATCCAATCACCGCCCATACCATCATGGAGCTGCTGGTTAAGGAGCGCGACGTCACCCGCACCACCAGCCTGGTGGTGACCTACCGCTATCAGGACGGCAACGTCATGGCCAATTTCCGGTACAATCTGGAACAGGGGCGACTCGATCCGGTTCGTAACGGGGCGAGGCGGGACGCCCGGACCCAGTTTATGGTGCTTCAGGAGGGGCGGTTAATCTTTGAGGGGGATCAGGATCAGCTGGAGGCATCGAGAGATCCCTACATTTCCAAGTTCGTGAAACAGCGGGTTTAGGCAATGCCGGATCGCAGCAAAATTCGTTGGTCGCAGCTGAAGGTGGGCTTGGTGGCGCTTGCTGCGATCGCCATAGCCGTCACGCTGATCTTTCTGATGACCAGCAGCAAAGGCCTCCTCCGTCATAACGTGCCGCTGCGCACCTATATGGACGACGCCTCCGCCATGCAGGAGGGGACCCCGGTGCGGTTAAACGGAATCACCATCGGCTACGTGGACAGCCTCCGCCTGACGAATTCCCCCGATCCGAAGCGGGCCGTGCAGTTCACTCTCATGGTGGACCAAGACAGCCTGAAGGACATTCCGGTCGACTCGCACACCGGAATCGCTGCATCGAACCTGCTGGGAGACAAGTTCATCAACATCACCAAGGGCTTGTCCGAGCAACGCGTCCGGGCCGGCGACGAATTGCCAAGCCTGCAAGCGCAGGACATTCCGCAATTAATGAGTCAGATGGCGGGCCTGCTGCAATCGTTCCAGGGCATCGTAGGACGAGTTGACGGGTTATTGGTGGGAGTCGACGAGGGCAAGGGCAACCTGGGATTGTTTCTCAAGGACCGCGAGCTTTACGACCGACTGAACGGTATCGCTTCCCAAGGCCAGCAATTGTTGACCGATGTGCGCACCGGACACGGCACGCTGAGCCGACTGATCTACGATGACTCGCTCTACGAGCAATTCCAGGGCCCGTTGCGGCGACTGGATTCGATCCTGACCGCTTTGGACACTGGCAAGGGCACGGCGGGCAAGGTGCTGAAGGATCCAGCCTTGTTCGATGAGGCAGCGCAGACCTTGACCCAGCTTCAGGGGCTCGTGACGGACCTGAACGCCGGCAAGGGGACCGCCGGCAAGTTACTGAAGGACGAGAGACTCCACGAGCGGGCGAGCGAGCTCGTGGCGAAACTCGATATCGCGATCAACAAGATCAACGCCGGTCAGGGTACCATCGGGCAACTCATGGTGAACCCACAGCTCTATGACGAGTTGGGGGGCGCCACCCATGAGTTCCAGGCCCTCGCCAAGGACATCCGAACGAATCCGAAGAAATTCCTGCGAATCAAGCTGGGCCTGTTTTGACCTCGCGAAAGCGATTGGTGGTCAACGCCGACGATTTCGGATTCACACCCGACGTCAACGAAGGCATCGTGGAAGCGCACCTGCGTGGTATTTTGACCGCCACGAGTCTGATGGCGAATGGGCCAGCTTTCGAGGACGCCACCCGGCGGGCGCTGGATGTCCCTTCGCTGGATATTGGATGCCATCTTGTGCTCATCGGGGGGACCTCGCTTGTGACCGGCAAGCCGTTGCCGGAGACGGTCGCCGGGCTGCTGAACGCGATGGCCTGGCGACGGATACGGGTCTATGACGAAATGCGTGCCCAAGTGGAGCGCATCGTCGATGCTGGCCTACGGCCCACGCACCTCGACTCCCACAAGCACACGCACCTGGCGCCGCCGGTCCTGGAGGCGGTGGCACGCCTGAGTGAGGCGTCCGGGATCCGCTGGGTCCGCCGGCCATTTGATTTTCCGATCCGCGACGGCTGGCTGGACGGAATGCCACTCGCCAAGCGGTTGACTAGTGGCGCGCTCGGGTTGCTGCGCCGTCGTTTTCACCGCGTGATGGAAAGCCGTCACTGCCGAACGACCGATCATTTTGCCGGCTTCCAGATCACCGGAACCTTGCAAACGCGGGAGCTGATGAAGCTGCTGGGCCTGATTCCGATCGGGCTCACCGAGCTGATGTGCCATCCCGGCAAGTGCGGGCCGGATCTCCGTCAGGCACACACACGATTGAAGGAAAGCCGGGAGGGCGAACTGCAGGCGTTAACTGCCGCCGAGGTACGCGCCCAGGTCCAGCGCGTCGGAATCGAGCTGGTCAACTACAGCCAGCTCTGACCCCTATTGGGGCGCGGCCGCACCGGCAGCCGCTTTTTCGAGTCCATCCAACTGGGAGCGCACGGCAGCCGCGTCGGTCGCTTGCGGCGCAAATTTGAGGTAGTCGCGCATCTCGGCGGCGGCAGCGGCGAAATCGTGGCGATCGGCCAATATGGTGCCAAGCAAATGCGAGACCTGCGGGATTTGGTGCCGGGTATCGAGTCTTTCAGCGCGCCGCGCGCTCTGCTCGGCAGCGTCCACGCGGTGCAAGTTGTAGTTGGCGACCGCGTTGAAGAAGAACTCCTGCGGAAAACCAAATGGATCGAGCCGCACCGCCTTGTCGGTGATATCCGCCAATTCCTGCCAGTTCTGAGCCCGCAACTCGAGCTTCGAAATCTCAATATAAGGCGGAACATAGCCGGAGTCGGATCGGATCGCGTGATCGAAGGATTCGCGGGCGGCATCGAACTGCCCCTGCACGGCTTGCACGCGGCCGAGTTCGAACCAACCTTCCGCAAACCTGGGATAGGCGTCCACGGCCTCCTGGAGGCTGGCCTGGGCCTCGGCGATCTTCCTCTTCTTCTCCAAATCAAGCCCTTTTTGGAGCGACTTGCGAGCGCCCTTGGGAGCTGCCAGAGTGGTGGCGCTGACCGTTTTTCCCTCCGTCGCGGCGATGCGATGAAGCAAGATCGTGCCGACGTCGGGGTTGTCAAGCGCTCGGCGCATGCCCAGGTCCACCCGCTGAGACTGATATCCGGCGACTTGGGCCTTGAGTTCGCAGCCGAGCAGCGACGGCCGGTTATTGATACCGCTCGTATCGCCGAAGTTGCCCGGTGGCGCTCCGACCGTACCGAATCCGCTGGTGCTGGCGTCCTGCAGAACCCCGTCATTCCGCGAACTCAGGTCCAAACTGAAATAGCCCTTGGAGGTGGCATACCCTTCAATACGCGTAGCAGTACCACAGAAACTCACAAGGGCTACATTGGGGGGCAACACGGAACCGTCGTCGAGCGCCACCACACCAGAGATGAACACGGGCCCTTTGGAACTGGGACTGGCGTTGAGAGTCGGCTGATTGTTCGGACTTGGCGTACCGCCTCTTGTTCCTCCGGGGTTGCTGCCCGGGGACGTGCTCGACGGCGGGGGTGATGAACTCGGTCGGGATTGCGGGCCCAATGCCACTGGCAAGAACAAGGTGCCCGCCGCCAGGAGGGCCGCTGGGAAACCATTAGGAATCGCCATACCGCCTCATTGCTGCCCTATTATGTCACTTTTCGACCAGTAGCGATGTTCAATCGAGAACCGCGGTTCGCCAAAAAAGGCCGGCCTGTTAAAATGGACTGGTTCATGAAACGTGTCTTATTTTTGTCGGGTCCGGTACTCACCCTAGCCCTGTCGGGTTGCCTCAGCGAACCTAGTTCCGACGCGAAGAGACCAGAAAAAGCCGTGGAGCCGGTGACCGGCCAACTCGCTTTGTACCGCATGTACCAGGTGGCCCGCTCCTGGGCGCCAGATGTGGAGGTATTGGCGATGCACAGCATCCACGTAACCGAAATACCGAACGTGGTGGGCAGCGCCGGCGCCTGGCAGGCGACATTCATCTCGGAAATGAAGAACGCCGCCCGCTCCTATACCTATTCGGTGATCGAGGCTGACCCCAACCTGCACCTGGGCGTCTTTGCCGGCCAACCGGAGAGCTCGACGAATGGCCTCACCACGCCTTTTCTGATCGCCACCGTGAAGGTGGACACGAATACAGCCTATAAGACCGCCCTCGCCAAAACCAGCGAGGCCGCCAACGAACAAAAGACGCACACCATTTCCTTTCTTCTCGACAAGCAGGAAAAGTTCACGAACCCGAGTTGGCGTGTGGTCTGGGGTGAGTCGGTGGGAACCGCGGGGCTCTCCGCGTACATTGATGCATCGACCGGCGAATACCTTGCGACCATGCATTGATCGCGCTCGCCACTCCCGAGTTTCACGGCGGATGCACATCGGATCGCGATACCCGTCGAAGGCGACCTTGACGCTGCTGGGCGCACTCAGACGCCCGGCTTGCCGAACGGCTTGCGTAGGGTCGCCCTTACGACGCCTTCGGGGATTCGAGTCTTCTGGGCGATCTGGCGATTGGCAGCGCTTGAGAGACCAAGCGGACGACGGTTTTGGCGCGCTCGGTCAACCTGAGTCGCGGGGTATTCGACCGATCGACCATAGAGCGAGATACGCTTTTTCGAGGGCAATCGGGCAAATAGTCTGGTCAACAGCGCCTCTAATGCTGCGGTCGAGGATTCCCGCGCCGGTGCGGCTTGCAGCTCGTTCGAGCAGGAGGAGAGAACGAGCTGGACGGTCTCAGGCTTGGAGGCGGCCAATTCCCTATTTCAACCAGGGATAACGGCGCGGTTCGGATGCGCAAACCAGAGGGTTCGGCCTTCTTAGGCCCTAGCCTGCCGAATCCACTTCTCTGATCCTAGGCGCGTCAAGTGGCGTCAATTTCTGACGCCAGAGACGTTCCCGCAAGGGACCACCCCCTCAGGTTTGAAGATGTCAGAATTCGCAACGCCCGCAAGACGATTCCGTTTCCTATAGCGAGACGCCTATGCTTACCTGACTCAGCTGTCAAACCATGTTCATGCGGATAAGTTGCTCGGCGTGCTTGAGGGCTTCCGGAGTCAGCTTCTGGCCTGACAGCATGCGTCCAATTTCATAGGTGCGCGCAGCAGCGTCCAACTCCTCCACCCGCGCCACCGCGCGACCGGCGGCTTCATGCTTTTCGACGCGGTAGTGGTGGTCAGCAAACGAAGCGATCTGCGGCAGGTGGGTCACGCACAACACCTGATTCGCGGCGGCCAGCTTCTTCAGGCGGCGGCCTACACCCTCGGCGGCAGCGCCACCCACGCCCGCATCCACTTCATCGAAGACCAAGGTCCGGATCAGGGGAGTCTTGGGCGCGGCCAAGCAGGTTTTCAATGCCAGCGCGATGCGCGAGATTTCGCCGCCCGAAGCCACCTTTTCCAAGGCCCGCGGCTCTTCGCCCGGATTGGTGGAAACCAGAAACCCCACGCGGTCGGCGCCGCTTTCCGACCAAGGACTGGGAGTGATTTCGACACGAAGGACGGCACGCTCCATAGCCAATTGTGTCAACTCGGCTTCGACGCGCTTCCCCAGCTTTTGTGCTGCGGCCTGGCGCACGGCGGTGAGTTCGGCGGCCCGTTGTTCGAATACCGAGGAGAGCTGCTCGAGGCGGCGCCCGAGCTCCTCCATTCGTTCACTGGCGTTTTCCACCGAGCGGATTTTCCCGCGGACCTCATCGAGAGATTCGAGGATCGACTCCACCGACTGGCCGTACTTGCGTTTCAACCGGCCGATGAGAGCGAGCCGGTCCTCCACTTCGTCGAGGCGCGCGGGGTTGGCTTCCAGGCGCCCGAGATAATCCCGCAGGGCCAAGGAGGCCTCTTCTAAGCTGAGGGCCGCGGCACTCAACTGCTCGCGCACGGAGTCGACCGATCCGTCGATCCGGCACAGTTCTTCGACCCGCTTGGCGGCCAGGCGGGTCAGAGAAAGCGAGGATTCGGGACTATCGTAGAGGGCTGCGTAAGCGGCGCCAGCGGCTTCCTCGAGGCGCTGGACATTCTGGAGAACGCGGCGCTCGTTTTCAAGAGCGGCATCTTCACCCGGTCCCAGGGCGGCCTCTTCGATTTCCTTTCGTTGAAAGGACCAGAGGTCTAGTAGACGCAACTTCTCCTGCTCGGAGCGCTCGAGGTCCGCCAGCTCGGCGCCGGCGGTCGACCACTCCCGGTAGATCCTAGCGACCTCAACCGCGAGCTCGCCGGCTGCGGCGAAGGCATCGAGCATGTCACGCTGCGCGTCAGCGGAAAACAGAAGTTGTTGGTCGTGCTGTCCGTGAATGTCGGCAAGGTAGGGGGCCAGATCCCTGAGCAGCGACACCGCAACCGGCCGGCTGCCGGCCCAGGCGCGCGATTTGCCGCCAGACAGGATCTCGCGTTCGAGAAGCAGTTCGCACTCCTCGATCTCGATTCCAGCGGGTTCGAGCAGGTGGCGGATCGGCGCCGAATTCGCCACTTCAAAAATACCGGCGATGCGCGCCCGCGCTTCCCCGGTGCGAACCATGTCGGCGGAGGCGCGGCCTCCGAGCAGCAGCCCCAGAGCGTCGACCACGATCGACTTCCCGCTTCCGGTTTCGCCGGTAAGCAGGTTCAGGCCACTGTGAAAGCGCACGGTGAGCCGCTCGACGACGGCATAGTTCTCGATGGTCAGTTCGAGAAGCATTCTGAGCGATTATAGCGGTCTTTTGTGGTCATTTTTGGCCAAGTCTTTTGGCTGCCGGCGAGCGTCTATGTGATAGATTTGGGAATAGGAGATGTGTTGACTCTCGAAGCTCCCGTTGCCTTCCTTTTGCAAGTGAATTACTTGGAAATGATCCAGCGCACCGGGCCGCTGCAGATGGCCGTGCTGGGCGTGCTAGTCGGGTTTTCTATTTTTTCCTTAACGGTCATTTTTGCGAAATGGAGCGCATTCGGCCGCGCCTCGAGGGCCAATTTGCGATTTTTGCGTGTCTTCCGTAAAGCCAGCGGCCTCCAGGCGGTGATGGCGGCGAGCGAGCGGTACCGGCGCGCCCCGTTAGTAGGTGTATTTGACTTTGGATATGAGGAAGTCGAACGCCAGGTAAAAGCCCGAGGCAAGCTCACCAACCGGACGGCCATTGAGCGGGCCCTGCAGCTTGGAGTCAGCGAAGAGTTAGCGAAGCTGGAACGAAACATGCAGTGGCTAGCCACCACGGCATCGGTTTCGCCGTTCATCGGACTGTTCGGCACCGTACTCGGGATCATCCGAGCGTTTCTGGATCTGAGCCAGCAGGGCAGCACCAGCCTGCGCACCGTGGGACCAGGCATCGCCGACGCCTTAATCGCGACCGCCGTGGGCCTGCTGGCAGCGATTCCAGCGGCGATTTTTTATAACGTTTTTGGGCACAGGATACGAGAACTCGGCGCGCGGCTAGAAGATTTCTCGCTGGAGTTCCTCAACCTGGCAGAGCGAAGTTTCGGAGAATAAGTGGCGATCTCAATCAATAACGGTGGCTCGCGCTCCCGTCGCGGAGGCGCGGCCCTCTCGGAAATCAACGTCACGCCGTTCGTCGATGTGATGCTGGTGTTGCTCATCATCTTTATGCTGACCGCACACGTGATGGACTTTGGCATTGAAGTGGACGTACCCAAGGTCCGGACGGTGAAGGACAGCGCTCAGGATTTGCCGGTCATCACAATCACCAAGGACGGCACCACGTATCTGAACGAGAACGCGACCAACATCAACGATCTCGGGGCGTCCATCGTGAAGCGCTTTGGAAAGGCCAAGGCGGTCTACGTCAAAGCGGACAAGGACACGATTTTCGATCCGATTGCGCAGGTGCTGGCCATGCTCGGGCAGGCCGGATTCCAGGCCAACATCGTTACGCAGCCGGAGGACTCCGCGCCGAGAAGGCGGAGATGAAGTCGAGAGCCGACATTCTAGATCAGCCGGAACCGCTCGGCCGGTGGTTGGCGGCGTCGGTTATGGTGCACGCAGCCGGAGTGGCTGCGGTATTTCTCGCCAACTGGGTCGGCATTCGCTCGATCTTGCAGTTGGGCGACGTGAATGGAGGAGGGATCGGATCGGTGGCCGTGAATGTGGTGGCAAAGATTCCGCTCCCCAGCCGTAGTGGACCGGAGAATCCGGTAGCCAATGACACCCAGTCGCGCGTTCCTGAGCCGCCGCCCAAGCAGAAAGCCAAGCCCGAGGTCAAGCCGGAAGAGCCCGACGCCATTCCGATCAAGAGCCGCAACGCACCGAAGCGGCCCCAGCGGGCTCAGTCGCCGCCCAACAAGTACCGGGCCCAGCAGGAAGATCTCCCCAACCAGGTTTACAGTACCAAAGGGCAAGCCATGGTTTCACCCATGTACGGGCTGACCGGCGGCGGCGGAGTTTCGCTGGGGAACAGCTCTCCGTTCGGAACTCAGTGCGGGTGGTATGCGAATCTGCTGCGGGAGAAGGTGGGCCGGAACTGGCAGACGAGCGAGCTCGATCCGCGGCTGCATACGGCCCCGATGGTCGCCGTAACCTTCGTCATCGAGCGCGATGGCTCGGTGCCGGCCGGATCGGTCCGAATCGCGCAGCGAAGCGGCATCTCGGCGCTGGACTATTCAGCCCAGCGGGCCATCCTCGATGCCGCACCCTTCCCTCCCCTTCCGACCCAGTGCATCCAGGGGGATGCGCATGTCGAGTTTGATTTTGAATTGAGGCGTTGAATGAAAAAGCTCATCTGGATCGCATTGGCAGTGTGGGCAAGTCTGGCCGCTCTAACGGCAGAGGACATTCGGATCCTCATTCAAGCCGGGCAGCATCCGGCCATGGCCATCCCAGACTTCCGCGGCTCGGGCGCGGCTGCAGGACTCATGGGTCCGTTCAATCAGACCTTGTGGAGTGACATCGATGGCGCAGGACTGTTTCGGATGGCTCCCAAAACCTCCTACCCTACGATGGTGCCGCAGCAGCTCTCCGATTTCCGGGAACAACCGGCGGCGGTGGAGACACCGCGCGCGCGCAGCCGCAACCAGCTGGTCTCGCCGCCCACGGGCGGCGGTCTCTGGATGTCGGACTGGTCGAATCCTCCGGTTTCCGCCAACTATCTGGCCATTGGCTACACGGCCGTGCAGAATGACGTGCTCGTGCTCTATGGTTGGCTGTTAGACTTGAGCCGCGGCACGCCGGCAAACGCTCAGGTAATCGGCAAACGCTATTTGGGATCTGTGGATGCCGCCGGGTCGCGCAAGGTGGCGCACGAATTCGCCGCCGATATTCTCGCCGTATTCGGCCAGAAATCGCTGTTCGGCACAAAGATTATCTTCGTCTCCGACCGCTCCCGACAAAAGGAAGTCTGGATGATGGATCCGGATGGCTCCAACCAGCGGCAGATCACCAACTTCCGATCGCTGTCGATCATGCCCGCAATCGCTCCGGATTCTTCCAAGATTGCATTCACTAGCTACGCGCGCGGGAATCCTGGTATATTCGTATTCGCGTTAGATCCAGTGCGGCAATTGCAGTTTTATAACCAGGTCGCTTCGCTGAATGAGACTCCGGATTTTACCCCCGACGGGAAACAGATCGTGTACTCCTCATCGGCCAGCGGTTGGGCCCAGATCTACATCGCCAATTTGGACGGTAGCAATCTTCGGCGAATCTCTTCATCCAGTGCCATCGAAGTCGAACCGAAAGTCAATCCCAAGACTGGAAGCGAAATGGTATTCGTATCGGGACGCTCAGGCCCGCAGCAGATTTACCGCATGAACATGGACGGCGCAGACGTAGAACGACTGACCCCAGGCGAAGGAGAGGCCGGGAACCCCTCGTGGAACCCCAACGGGCAGTACATCGCTTTTTCCTGGACGCAGGGATATGCCAGCGGTAATTTCAACATATTCATCATGGACGTCGCCACGCGCAACTATACGCAGCTGACGCATGGCGAAGGGCGCAATGAAAATCCGAGCTGGGCCCCTGACGGGCAGCACCTGGTGTTTATGTCCACTCGCACCGGATCGCATCAGATCTGGACCATGCTGGCGGATGGAACGCAGTTGAAACAGCTGACCACGCAGGGCAACAATTGGACCCCCGTTTGGGGCAAATAGTTCAACGTTCAGGAGGTTGTTGATGTTCAAGACACGGAAATTGACTGTCATTGGGCTGGCGCTCACATTAATCGTGTTCGCGGCGAGCTGCAAGAAGAAAGTGCCGCCACCGCCGCCGCCGCCACCGCCGGCCGCGCCCCCTCCAGCACCCCCGCCACCGGCCGCCCCGACCATCGCGCAATTCACGGCCGAGCCGAGTTCGATCCAGCGCGGTCAGTCCTCGACCCTGCGGTGGGAAGTGACGGGCGAGACGACCAACGTTGCAGTCAACCAGGGCATCGGTACGGTGCAGGCCACCGGAAACACGCGGGTCTTCCCGACGAGCGCAACCACCTACACGTTGACGGCCACCGGCCCGGGCGGAACCACCATGGCCGACGCGACCGTGTCAGTCGCGGAGCCTCCTCCTCCGCCCCCGCCACCCCCTCCGGCGGTCCAGCCTAAGGCGAGCCTGGAGCAGCGCTTGAGCGAGGTGCAGGACGCCTTCTATGATTACGACAAAAGCGATATCCGAAGCGATGCGCGGGCGACGCTGACCAGAAACGCGGATCTGTTGAAGGGCATTCTCTCCGACTTCCCGAGCAACACCATTATGGTCGAAGGGCATTGCGACGAGCGGGGCTCGGCTGAGTACAACCTCGGCCTGGGTGACCGGCGAGCCACAGCCGCCAAGGATTTCCTGGTGCAACTCGGGACACCCGGTGACAAATTACGGACCATCAGCTACGGTAAGGAGCGTCCGCAGTGCACCGAATCGAACGAGAGCTGCTGGCAGAGAAACCGGCGCGCGCACTTCTCGCCGGGGCAGTAGGATAGAGAAATAGAGCACGAACCGGAGGGCGGGGCCGTCTGTCCCGCCCCCAGTGAGGAGGATTGCGTGAAGCTCCCATATCTGAGCCTATTGGGCCTAGCCATGATGCCCGCGAGCCTCGCGGCGGCCAACCGCGACATGGAGGAGTTACAGCGGGATGTTGCCATGCTGCAGGACCAGGTCAAGGCCCTGCAGCGCTCCCAAGACGACAAGATGATGGCTCTGACCGAAAGACTCACCGAGCTCAAAGTCTTGGTCGGTCAGTCGAACGACACGGCCAGCAAGGCGACGACCGGTGTGGCGGTGATCCAGAGCGGTTTTCAGCAGAACCTGAAGGACCTGGAGACGAAGGTGGTGGCGCCGGTGGCATCGGTAACCACACGCATGGACCAGATGTCGAATGACTTTCGTACCTTGCAGCAGGCGGTGTCGGACCTGACGGCTTTGATCGGCAAGCTGCAGGCCCAGATGACAGACCTGTCCAACGCCGTGAAGGTGATCCAGACGCCTGCGGCGGCGCCGCCCGGGGGTTCCGGCGCGCCCGGGCAAGCCGCTATATCCGGACCTGCACCGCCGGCGAACGAGCTCTATGAGAATGCCGGACGCGACCGGACGAGTGGCAAGCTAGATTTGGCGGTGCAGGAGTATTCGGATTATCTGAAGTTCTACAGCACCACTTTGCGAGCATCCAATGCGCAGTTCTATATCGCCTTCATCCACTATTCGCAGGGCGATTACGAGGACGCGCTCAAGGAATTTGACGCTGTTCTCGAGAAGTATCCGGAGAGTACCAACACTAAAATGCCCGATGCTTTGTACTACAAGGGCATGACACTGGTCAAGCTGGGCCGCCGGACACAAGGCGCCGACGAGTTCCTGGAACTTCTGAAGCGCTATCCCAATCACGATCTGGCCCGGCAAGCTTGCTCGCAACGGCAGAACATGGGGCTGAAGTGCACGGTCTCTCGCGCTGCAGCCCCCCCCAGGCGCCCCCGCAGTAAGTAAGATTAGCCCTCCCCTGTTTCCTTCCCGCTCCTTTTCCCCCTCTAGATCTTGGCCCGGCGAGCCCGTTTGCCGGTGATTAGCTCCGCCTCGAGCGTGGTATTCTAATAGGACCTTAACGGATCAAATGCCGCCGACGAGGTCGTTTCCCCGCATCTGCATAGCTTTAGGCCTGCCCGATGTGAGTACCCTGCTGGACCAGGCCCGTCGGGAGGCCGAGGCCGGAGAAACCTTTCTAGAGTTCCGCCTGGATTACCTCAACGATCCCTGCCAAGGGGCCGAGGGGATTGCGGGCTTTCTGAATCGATTTCCCGATTGCAACTTGATCGCAACGTGTCGCCGGCATCAGAACCGAGGGAAATTCAACGGCAGCATCGAACAACAATTGAGTGTGCTGGACGTGGCGGTACGGCACGGAGCGCATGCCATCGACGTGGAGATCGAGACAGCCGAGGTGGCGCCCGAGCGACTAAGCCCGTTCCGCGGACGCACACAAGTCATCCTGTCCTACCACAATTTCGAAGCCACGCCGCCAATGGACACCGTCCTCAATCGCATGCTGCGAATTCCGGCTGACGCCTACAAAGTGGTGACCACCGCGCGCAAACCCTCTGACAACGTGCGCGTGCTGGCCGCTGCGAAAGCTCTGCCGCGGCATCGCATGGTGGTGCTGGCCATGGGCGAATTGG
The DNA here is from genome assembly GCA_028876805.1 of Acidobacteriota bacterium. Lineage (GTDB taxonomy): Bacteria > Acidobacteriota > Terriglobia > Bryobacterales > Bryobacteraceae > PSRJ01. The sequence goes on from JAGWQP010000197.1 coordinate 17,021, forward strand.
GGTTTCCGACGCGCGTGTTGTCGCCGGTCTTTGGAGGCGTCTACAGCTATGCTGCGCCTATCTATTCAGAGGGTACAGCCGCGGGGCAGGTTAGTGCACGCTATTTGCGACACCTCTATCGAATCGAGAAACTGACGAGAGCGGCCAAAATCTACGGCGTGATCGCCGAACCGGTCCGCCATTCGATTTCGCCGGCCGTACACAACCGTGCCTTTCAGTCGCGACGCATGGATGCCGTGTATCTACCATTTCTGGTGGCTCCCGCGCACCTCCGCGATTTCTTCTCGATGGCAGAGAAACTTCCGTTGGCTGGTTTCAGCGTGACCCTTCCGCACAAGCAGAAGATTATCCGCTACCTGGACGCCGTGGACCCGCTGGCGCGGCGCATCGGAGCCGTGAACACGGTTTGGCGGAAGGGCGGAAAGTGGCGGGGGGTCAACACCGACGCGGTAGGAGTCACGCAGCCGCTGTCGCGGATTCTCCGCCTGCCCAAGGCGACGGTCCTGATCGTGGGCAACGGCGGCGCGGCGCGCAGTGCGGCGTGCGCGCTGGCTGATGCCGGCGCCAAAATCTGTTTAGTGGGTCGCAACGCCGATCGCGTACGTGCTCTGGCGAAGGTTTGCGGTGCCGAAGCAGTTCTTCGCGAGCATCTGCACGACCGCCGTTTCGATGCCGTCGTGCACGCCACACCGCTCGGCATGTATCCCCACGTGAACGAGTGTTTCTTTAACGGCACCATCCCCGGAGAAGTGGTTTTCGATATGGTTTATAACCCCCTCGAGACGGAACTGCTGAAAAGGGCGCGGCAGCAGGGCAAGACGGTGGTTCCTGGGCTGGACATGTTCATCGAACAGGCCGTGCGCCAGTTCGAGATCTGGACCGGCGAATCGGCCCCCCGAGCGGCCATGTTAAAGGCTGCCGGCGAAGCACTCGAGCAGAGGCACGGGTGAAACTCACACGGCGCGAACTGGCTTCAGCGCTGGCGGCTGGGGCGGCGTTTGCCCAAACCCCAGCCAAACCGGCGGCCACACCGGAACAAGAGCTTCAAGCGGCTCGGGATCGGGTAAAAGCCTTGACGGCGCGGCTGACGAGTGAGCAGGTGCCCATGGCCACTGAACCGGCTTTTCAGTTTAAAGCTTGAGGCGCCAATGGCGGACGCCCGCGACGACATCTTCTTCGCCACCACTACCGAGTTGAATGAGCGCCTCAAGTCCGGCGAGCTTTCGGCCGTATCGCTGACGCGCGCCTTCGCCGACCGGCTGGAGAAACTCGGCCCGCGCTACAATGCTCTGGCGCTGCCCTTGACCGAGGAGGCCATCCGCAAGGCCGCGGAAGTGGACAAGGACATCAAACGAGGAAGGACTCGCGGCCCCCTGCAGGGACTGCCCTATGGCGCCAAAGATTTGCTCAGCTTCGCCGGACATCCCACCACCTGGGGCGCGCGTCCGTACGCTGCACAGGTCTTCGACTACAGTGCAACCGCGATCACACGACTGGCGAGCGTGGGGGCTGTGCTCATCGGCAAGCTGTCGACCGTGGAACTGGCCGGCGGCGGCGGTTACCGGTACGCCTCGGCTTCGCTGCAAGGGCCGGGGCGAAATCCCTGGGACACAACCAAATGGTCGGGCGGTTCGTCAAGCGGTCCCGCCGCCGCAGTGGCGGCTGGTCTGGTACCCTTTGCCATCGGGTCGGAGACTTCAGGTTCCATAGTGACTCCAGCGTCCTATTGCGGCGTCACCGCCTTGCGCCCAACCTACGGATTGGTGAGCCGGTACGGCGCCATGGCACTGTCGTGGACGCTCGACAAGGTAGGGCCGTTTGCCCGCAGCGCTGAAGACTGTGGGTTGATTCTGCAAGTGATCGCGGGTAAAGACGGCAAGGATCCGGGTTCGGCCGGCAAGAGTTTCTACTACACGCCCCAATACGGCCGACCGGTGAGGGGAATGCGAGCCGGCTACGCCGCGATCGATTTTGCCGAATGGGCGGATCCAACCGCCCGCGCGGCCTTTCAAGCCGCCCTCCATGCGCTCGAACAAGCCGGCGTGGGGCTGAACGAGAGCAAGCTGCCGGACTTTCCCTATAGCGCAGTGATTTCGGCAGTCATCGGTGCCGAGGAGGCCTCGGCTTTTGAGGTGCTAATCAGCAGCGGGCAGGTCGATCAACTCGCCGATGCCGCGCAGATCGCCGGCTTGAAAGCCAACCTCGAAATTCCCGCCTCCGCTTACCTCAAAGCGATGCGCGTCCGCCGGCTGATTCAGGAAGCCTTTCAGCAACTGTTCGGCGAAATCGACCTGCTGGTGGCTCCGGGGCGGCTCGGTCCAGCATCCCCCATCGACGAGCCTCTCGACCAGGAGGGCGCCGGACCCACGCCGGCCGATCCCGGTATGACGTCGCTCATTCAGGCCAGCAACCTGGCGGGTCTGCCTGCGTTAGTGCTGCCCTGCGGCTTTGCGGGCAACCTCCCGGTTGCCTTGCAACTCGTGGGCCCACCGTTTTCCGAGAATCTGCTGCTGGCCGTCGGGCGCGAATTTCAGGCCCACACTGACTGGCACCGGCGCCGTCCGCCGGAAACCTAGGGCCCCTTGCCAGGTTTATCGCGCGGTCTGTTCCTTGGGTGTGGCCAGGTACCCCACGATCAAATCCTTCTGCACCTGATTCACTACCAGTTCGTAGGGTTGTTTGGCCTTGCTCGTATAGAACTGAACCGGCTCGTTGACGTTCTTGTCCCGTTTCTCGGTCAGCTTGTCGTCCGCCATAACCTCGATCGTGAACTGGTTCCTTTTGGGATCAGCCCTCTTCAGCAGCAAACTAATGTCCCCGACGCGTTGGCGCTGCTTGGTTCTTCCCAGCTTGAACTCGAAGTAGTTGCGCTCGCCGAGACGCCTCAAGGCGGACAGTTCCTGGCCGTTGGTGGCGATCAAGCCGCTCTGAACGCCCAAGTCGCCTTGGACACTTTTGAGCTGGGCAACGGTTTTCTGTAACTCAACCTGGGTCGAGCCCAACTGCGTCTTGACGGTGCCGACGTCGGATGACACGTCGCCGATCTTTGCGGTGAGGTTGGCGCTGGCTGCTTCCGAGGCCTGCTTGACGCCGCTAATCTCCTCTGCCGCCTTTGCCTGTTCTGCTTGGAGCTCTTTGGCAAGCTCCTCGGCGCGCGCGGTCGCCTCCGCCCTGGCCTGGCTGGAGAGAGACCTCGCTTGATTGCGGGCGCTGTCCAGCTCTTGTTTGAGTGTGTCTATATGGCGCGACTGCGAAGCCGAGTTGACCTGGGTGGCGTCGCGCAGACTCATGACCGTACTGCGAACCGTCGCCATGTCGGTTCGAAGATGGTCCACCTGCACGTAAAGATAGATGTTCGCGGCGATGAGAGCAATGATGGCACCGACGGCGAGTGCGGTTCGCGCGCCTGAATGTTCAGGCGGTGGCTCGAGAAAACTGGGACTGGAACTCACAGTAAAATACTCCTCCGTATTCTTACAGTATAGATGGATTTCGAGAGCCTTTTGGTTTCATTCCCCGATATCGAACGATAAGCCCGGGGAGGGTACTGTTACTTTTAGGCCGAAACGGTCATAGAGCAGCCTCGCGAGAGTGCTGGATTGCTCCGGTTCTCCGTGCACCAAAAAGACTTGGCGCAGCACCGGCACGAGCGGCTCCACCCATTGAAGCAGCTCACTCTGGTCGGCATGGGCGCTCAATTCGTCGAGGCTGGCAATCTCGGCACGGACTCTTTTCGTCTCACCGAAGATGCGCACTTCCGGCCATTTCTCGATAAGCTTTCGTCCTAAAGTATCCTGAGCCTGGAATCCCGTGATCAGAATCGTATTGCGAGGGTCTTCGATGTGATTCCACAGGTGATGGAGGATGCGCCCCTGCTCACACATGCCGGACGCAGACACGACTAAGAAAGGCCCATGGAGATCGTTCAGCTTCTTCGACTCCGTGGCTTCCCGAATGTACTCGAGGCGCCCGAAGCCGAACGGGTCCTCGCCCGTGAGCAAATATTTCCGGGTCTCCTCGTCGAAGCACTCCGGGTGAGCGCGGTGCACGTCGGTGACGTTTACCGCAAGGGGACTGTCGACATAAATGGGTATGGCGGGGATGCGCTTCTCATTGGCGAGTTGGTGGAGCAGCAGGACAAGTTGCTGCGTGCGCCCCACCGCAAATGCCGGCACGATGATGCGACCACCGCGTCGTGTGGTGCGGTTCACCACATCCGCCAGTTTGTTGACCACGTGGGTGGCACTTTTGTGAAGGCGCCCGCCGTAGGTGCTCTCGAGGATCAGGTATTCGACCGCCTCGGGCCGGTCAGGATCGCGGATGATGGGAAGATGTGGGCGGCCCAGGTCGCCGGAAAAGGTCAGGCTGACCCGCTGCTCGCGGGTCGTATCCTCCAACCGAATCGACGACGACCCCAGGATGTGGCCGGCATCGTAGCACTGGTAGGCGAGACCCGGAGCGAGATTGCAAGGCTTGTAATACTCCACTGGCCGAAACAGCGGCAGCGTGCGCTCTGCGTCTTTCATTGAGTAGAGCGGCTCCACGGCGCCGTTGTTCAGACCCCAGGATTTCCGGCGTTGCTGCCGCTGGTTCACGAATTCGGCGTCTTTCTCCTGGATGTGAGCGGTGTCGCGCAACATCCAACTGCAGAGATCGGCGGTGGCCGAAGTGGCGTAAATGGGCCCCGCAAAGCCCTGCCTAACGAGGGTCGGAAGGTTGCCGCTGTGATCGATGTGAGCGTGCGAGAGAATGACTGCGTCGATCGCCGATCCGGGAAACGGCAGGTTGCGGTTCTTGTGGTCCGCGTCCTTACGGCGGCCTTGATATAGACCGCAATCGAGGAGCAGCCGCTGGCCCCCCGCCTCGACCTGATGCATGGAGCCGGTCACGCCCCCGGCGGCACCCCAGAAGGTCAGCCTCATCGGAAATCAGCCATGGAAAGAGGGCATTGGTGGGCAGCTAGGAAACGTCAATTTGCTTCGAATCAATACCCGAAATCAACCGGAATTTCCAAAATAACACACCTCCGGCCCAGGTTACGGCACGCGGGTTTGCTTCGTAGTACGCGGTGTGATCTAAGGACCATGCGCCGGTCTAGGGTGGATGGCCTACCGCAGGGCCGCCCGGGCGCGCCGAATCGAAATCGGAGTAAATCAACCAAGCTGGTTAGAATTTATCACGCGTTCGTCGGTTCAAGTGCTTCTCGCCATGCCGATTGCAATTACGTCCGAGTTGCGGAATCAGCTCAAAGTGCTCTACCGATTTGACCGTGGCATAGCCCTCGGTTCATGTCTCTACCACCTCAAGAAGCCATTTCATGTCCTCGAAACGCTGGCGAACAATGCGCGCTGTTGCGTTCTCAGTACACGGGTCGGCGCCAGAAGCGTCGCCACGACCGAGATTCGCGACGAGCCGATCGCGTACCTGCTCGACAATCGCGAGGCGAACAACGACCGCGCGCGGCGGCGGCTGAAGCCGATGAAAGGACGCTGCTTTTCCTTCGCAGGCAATTGCGCTACGACCGGCCCTGACTGCCAGCATCTCCACGGTCAGAGTCTTGCACGCTGAACGGACATCTGCCGGGACGGAGATGTTCGAAGGTTCAGGTGACAAGGTCTTGGAAAAAGCGCTGCCGCGCGCTGCGGATCACACGCGTCCGATGCGTTTCGAGCTCTCCGTGGAGCGCGGCTTCGACCCATATCCCGACCCGAGAGACCTCAGGATCATCGTGCCTTTTGAGCGCCGCGATCGAGGTTCGGCGACGCCGCAAGTCGGGACGAACGAATGGGATAGGTTGGTGGACGGCATGGGATTCGAACCCACGACCCCGGCGTTGCGAACGCCGTGCTCTCCCAGCTGAGCTAGCCGCCCACTCGAGCCGTCTGCTCCACTATAACAGAACCCGCCCCGACGTTCGTCATCCCCAACCGGATACGGCCGCGCCGAGCGCCTGGGGAACGCCGGCAGATGAGACAAGATCACTCTTCGTTGACCGGCTGGCGTTTCGACTGTTCGTGCTGCCGCTTCCGCCGATTCGCCCAGTATCTCTTCATTCGTTCGGAGACTTCCTGACGCTCGTTGGCGCCCATCGATTTTCTTCCGCGGCGCTTGCCAACCGAGGGTGGCAGAGGCACGGAGCCGGTCGTTTGCTGCAGCTCTTCCAACGAGGCAATGACGCGCTCGAGCTTTTCCTTCTCGGCGTACAGATCTTGAATTGTTTTGTATAGGTCCATTCTTTCCCGACGACAAAGTCAAAGCACCTAAACGGTGCGTTGCACTTATGTTACATCGGATGCCGCATTCAATTCCATACTAAACTTCGTCACCTAGCTAGAAATGGCCAGTGGGGTACCAGTTTTAGACCGTAACGGGTAATGGCCAGGTAGAGCATACCCGCCAGCAGGAGCAGTACAATTCCTACAATTGTAAGCGCTTTACCCCATGGGAATCGTCGTCCTTCGCGGCTTAACACCAGAAGGTAGCTGGCGAAAATACCCACGAAAAACAGCAGACACATGGGCGTGGCGAACAGCATGAGGTTAAACACATCGGGTGTGGGCGTGACAATCGCAGCAACGATGAAGATGATCAGGATGGCGTACCGGCTGTGATTGAGCAGAAAACCAGGGCTGACCACTCGCAGCAGCGTCAGGAAAAAGATCAGAACTGGCAATTCAAATACTAAAGCGACGCCAAGGGTCACGTTGATGAACAGGTCGAAATACTCGGAGAGGGAGACCATGGGCTCGACATAGTTCCCCTTTCCTATACTTAATAGGAAAGTCAAACCATACCGGAAGGCCACAAAATACGCGAAGACACCGCCGAGAATAAACAGTCCCGCGGAGCAGAGAACAAACGGAGCGGCCCATCGCCGTTCTCTCCGATAAAGTCCGGGAGAAATGAAAGCCCAGACCTGATAGAGAATCCATGGTGATGCTACAAACAAGGCGCAGTAGATGGGCAGCTTCATCCAGATGATGTTGAAGCTTTCCATGGGAGCGATCTGGACCAGAGTTTGCCTGTAGCCCAGAGTCTTTAAAGCCTGCGCCGCGGGCTGGACGACGAATGCCCAAAGCCGGTCGGTGAAAGTCAGGCAGAGAACGAAGGCCACGCCAATTCCCACTACCATCTTGATCAGGCGGGAACGGAGTTCTTCCAAGTGTTCGAGGAAGGACATCCGGAGCATCCCGTCCTCTTCGTCGTCGCCCCCGTCGCCGCCGGAGGGAGGAGGTGGAGGAGGAGGTTTTCTGCCGCCGCCGGACGTAGGGACCGGAAGGGTCTCGGGTGTTAAGGCTTGGACATCCGCGGCGGTAGTCGCGGCCGGTCCATCCGGCAGGGTGGTCGAGGACGCACCATCACTCGGGGGGACCGGAGTCCCCGTTAGCTCTTCGGATGAATCCATTCCCTAAGCTTGGTGTTCCGTTCCGGCGGAGGCTGGCGTCGTGGCTTCAGTCGCGGCTGGGTGGCCCAAGGAGGGAGCCGCAGCTTCGCCTTGGCCTGCGCTTTCGGCAGCGATTGCCGACCCGTGAGGCACCGTGCCTTCTGGCGAAACGGATGCAGTCGATTCAGCGCCCTGAGGTGCGGATGCGCTTGATATGGATGGGTGGGAAGCCGCGGAGTCAAACTCTCCGGCCCCGTAAGAATGTTCGTAGGGAGTGCCGGAAGAATAATCGTAGTTGTAAGTATCGTAGTGATACTCACTAGCGGCTTGCTTAATCGGTTCGGTTTCCTGCTCCAGGTTTTTCATTTCCCGATCGAACGTAGCTTTTAGTTCGTTCGAGGCGCGGCGGAATTCAGTCATCGCCTTTCCCAGCGTCCGCCCCAACTCCGGCAATTTCTTCGGGCCGAAGAGGAGCAACGCCAGGATGAAAATGAATGCCATCTCCGGCCAACCTAGCGGCCCCATCGAAGTCCTCCAGTAAGGTTTGTCCTTCTTATCATACCAAAGCCCGACCGGGCATTATAGGGACATGCCCGCCGAATGCCTCTTTTGTCAAATCGCCGCGCAGCGCCGGGCGGCGGCCGTGGTTTTCGAAGACGACCACTCGCTGGTGTTCCTCGACCACCGGCCTCTGTTTCCCGGACACTGCCTGCTGATTCCCAAGACCCACGTCGAGACACTGGCGGATCTTCCGCTCGCCCAGGTCGGACCGCTGTTCACGGTGGCGCAGCGGGTTGCACGGGCCATGGAAGACGGGTTGGCGGCGGAAGGGTCGTTTGTGGCCGTGAACAACCGGGTCAGCCAGAGCGTGGCTCATCTGCATATCCACGTCGTGCCGAGACGAAAGAAAGACGGGCTGAAAGGCTTCTTTTGGCCTCGCGGGAGGTATGCGACCGAACTAGAGATGGAAACCGTGCGGGCTAAGCTCGAAGACGCGGTGGCAGGACTTTCTTAAGACAGGCCGGATCTTCACGGCAGAGTTTCACGCAGCACCTTTTCTCTCTGATCGGCGCGGAAGCGCCGCAGCTTCTCACGAAGATCGGGACGACTGGTGGCCAGGATAGCGACGGCAAGCAGGGCCGCGTTTCGCGCACCCGCGGGCCCGAGGGCAAGCGTCCCGACGGGAATACCGGCCGGCATCTGCACCGTGGAGAGCAGCGAATCCAGACCTTTCAGTGAGGAACTCTCCATCGGCACGCCCAGCACCGGCAACACAGTGTGGGCTGCGCACACACCGGCCAAATGGGCGGCGCCACCGGCCGCCGCGATGATGACTTCGACGCCGCGCGATTCCGCCTGATTGACATATTCGGCTGTCTCGACCGGCGTGCGGTGCGCGGAAAGCACCCGGCATTCGTGAGGAACTTCGAATTTCGCAAGCACCTCGTCGGCCTGCCGCATAGTTTCCCAGTCCGACTTGCTGCCCATGACCACAACGACCAACGGATTCGCCGGCATCGAGCTACTGACCCTGGGCGAGTGAGTATCCCGCGACACCGTTGTAGGTCCGCAGCGAAGAGGTCATTACGATATCGACCCCCGCGTCGCTGATGCGTTTGAGCAAGGCCCACATCTTATCCTTGTCGGCGGGGCCGTTGTCGGACACAAATCGGCAGCGAAAGCTGTCCGTGCAGAAGGTCTCAGCGGCGGCCAGGCCGGCCGGCCACACCATCGTACCCCGGTTATCGATCATTTCGAGCTTGAGCCCGTCGCCGGCCTGCTTCGCGACCAGGGCCGCGAGTTCCTGCGGCTTGCGCGACGGCCAGTGAACGATCACGTCGATGCCTTTCAGGTCCATCTTCGTGCCGGCCGAGGAGGTGACCTTGGCGCCGGGGCCCGCGGCCGGCGCCTTGGCGTAGCTGACCGGCTTGAGACGATTAGGCTTCTGCCCCATGCGCGCAATCACGGCGGCGGCAAACTCCCTGGTACCGACTTTCTGCGTGCTGACGTCATGGGCGTAAATGTCGTAGGTGTGGACGCCATCCTCAATGGTGCGTAGCCACGCATTATGCACGCGTTCGGCGGCCTCGGGTTGATTGATGTGGACCAGCATCAGAACTGCGCCCAGAAGCAGACCCGAGGGATTGGCCAGGTTCTGGCCGGCGCGTCGCGGAGCCGAGCCATGGATGGCTTCGAACATGGAGCAGTTGTCGCCGATGTTGGCCGAACCGGCCAGTCCGACCGAGCCGGCAATCTGTGCCGCTACGTCGGAGAGAACATCACCGTAGAGGTTCGGCATCACGATCACGTCGAAGGCTTCTGGGGTGTCCGCCATTTTGGCGGCGCCGATGTCGACGATCCAGTGCTCCTTCTCGATGTCGGGGTATTGCGCGGAGATTTCGTCGTAGATTTTGTGGAACAGACCGTCGGTCATCTTCAGGATGTTGTCTTTGGTGAAGCAGGTGACTTTCTTGCGATTGTGGCGGCGCGCGTATTCAAATGCGTAGCGCACGATCTTCTCCGTGCCGGGACGCGAGATGAGCTTGATGGCCGAGGTCATCTCCGGGCTCAGCTGGTATTCGACGCCGGCATAGAGGTCCTCTTCGTTCTCGCGTACCACCACGATGTCCATATTGGGGTGCTTGGTGTCGACGAAGGGATGGTAGGAAACGCACGGGCGCACATTGGCATACTGGCCGAGTGTCTTGCGCGTGGTGACGTTAAGGCTCTTGTATCCACCGCCTTGTGGCGTCGTGATCGGAGCCTTCAGAAAAACCTTGGTGCGCAGCAGCGATTCCCAGGAGCTCGGTTCAATGCCGGAGGTGTTGCCTCGCAAATAAACCTTTTCTCCGACGTCGATGGTCTCGATCTGAAGAGCCGCGCCGGCTGCCTCAAGGATCTCGAGGGTGGCCGCCATGATTTCCGGGCCGATTCCGTCGCCATGAGCGACCGTGATGGGAGTCTTAGTGGACATAAGGGGAACATACAAGATAAACGGAAGACGCGCGGTCACGCAACAGGCCTGTTCGGGTGAACTCTCACCTCGACGAGTGGGCGCGAACTACAATAGAGGTGTTCTCCGCATGTCCGGGACTTTTGCGCGCTACGCAGCTGCCGTGCTGGCTTTCACGGTGGGGGTTATTCTCTGGGGTGCATTTGTGCGCATCAGCGGATCGGGCGCGGGCTGCGGCAACCATTGGCCGTTGTGCAATGGCGTGGTGGTCCCGCTGGCCCCCCCAATCACTATGCTCATCGAGTTCACGCACCGGATGATGAGCGGCCTCGACGGGATCGCAATCGGTGTGCTAGTGGTATGGGCGTTCCGCGCGTTCCCACGCCGGCACCCGGTGCGCCTGGGCGCCGTCCTCACGGCAATCTTCCTGGCGACCGAGGTGCTGGTTGGCGCGGCGCTGGTCAAGCTCGAGCATGTCGCACGGAACACCTCGGTGGGACGTGCCTACTCGCTTTCCGGGCACCTGATCAACACGCTGACCTTGCTGGCTTGCTTAACGCTGACGATCTGGTGGGCGGCCGGCGGCGCGCGCCTCACACTGCGGGGACGCGCCGCCTGGTTGACGATCCCGGGGCTGGCCCTGTTCGTGATCCTCGGAATCAGTGGCGCCATCGCTGCCTTGGGAGACACCCTTTTCCCTGCTCGCTCTCTGGCCGAAGGGTTCCGCCAGGACCTGGAGCCGGCGGCCAGCATCTTTGTGCGGTTGCGCCTCTTCCATCCGCTGCTCGCGGTAGGCACCGCCGCGTGGCTCGGTTTTTACGCAGCCATGCAAAGGCACAAAGCGGGATGGCTAGGCTGGAGCTTGCTGGGGCTGGTGATGTTAGAGATCGCGGCGGGCGGGCTGAACCTGTGGCTATTGGCGCCGTGGTGGATGCAAATGGTCCACCTACTGCTCGCCGACTTAGCATGGATCGCGCTGGTTTTAGTATGCGCCTCCGCTCTACAGCAACCCCCTGTTCCCGCTGATCAGCGGGTGAATGAGATGCCTTCCGGTGTGCGTCGCCTGCAGCGCCTGGGCTAAACATAACCCCGCTCTGGGGGCGGCTCTCGAAAAACGACGAGCATCCGCCCTGCGGCACGAGGCTGTCCGCAAAGCAGGCCGGATTGTCCGGGCGTGGAACCCTCGAAAACAACAGTGGCCGCGGTATCGGCCCGCCCTGGGTCCGACTCTACCTCGGTTGTGCTTCACAACCGCGATCCCCGGCCTGGCCGGCCTCGATGGTCTACACAAGGCCGACCCCTCCGGCGCCGGCCACCACGACTTGGGTGAAACCGGCTGGCATCAAAAACATCGTGGCAGAGCGCCACGCGAAGCTCGGTGGTATGCTGGCGGAAAAGCGCGGAGCCAATGAGCCGGAAGATCCTCATTCTGACGGGCGACGGGGGCGACAGCTACGAAGCCCTGTACGCGTACCAACGCTTTCAGGAAGCCCGCTGGGAACCCGTCCTGGCGGCGCCGTCAAGGCGGCAGTTACACATGATGATTCACGACCGCGAGCCGGGCTGGTCCACCTACACTGAACATCCGGGGCACCAGATGGAAGCGGACGTGGCGATCACGGCGGTGGCCGCCCGGGAATTCGCCGCCCTCATCATCGTGGGAGGCCGGGCGCCCGAATACCTTCGGAACGACCCCAGTGTGCTTTCGCTGGTGCGCGAGTTCGCCCAGCAAGACAAGTGCATCGTGGCTATCGGCCACGGCGTTCAGTTGCTGACCGCGGCGGGCCTGACCGCTGGACGGACGCTCACCGGCCACCCGCACGTGCAAGTCGAGGTAGAGCGTGGAGGCGGAACGTTCGTCTCCAAGCCCGCCGTACGGGACGGTAAGTTGATCACCGCGCAAACGTGGCGCTCGCATCCCGAATGCTATCGCGAAGTCTTTCTCTGCCTGAGCGAAGCCAGCCGTGCGGCCGGGACGTAGTGCGCTAGCGCGTCAATCGGTTCGGATCGGGAACAAGCAAGGCCGGCGTCAGCGGACCGGAGGCGGCAAAGTAGTTAGCTTGCTCCAACTGGCGATAGATATCGCCCGCGATGCCCGCGGCCAGGGCACCGATGGCCGGGCGGCCTCCGGTGAGCAACACCACCACCACCAACTTCCGTCCGCGTACATCGTTGAATGAACCGAACCAGCCCAGATGCGTATGATCCTCGCTACACGTCCCGGTCTTGCCGGCTATGGGTGCCTCCTGGCGAGCAC
>JAGWQP010000198.1 GCA_028876805.1 Acidobacteriota bacterium
GATAAGTGAGTATGTCGCTACAGATCGTATTAAAAGCCAGTATGATGAGCTTTTCCGTGCTATTGCCGAGGCGCCATCTGACCCACATGAAGGCATCGGTGTCTGGATATCTGGCTTCTTTGGCTCTGGTAAATCCTCTTTCGCGAAGAATGTGGGGTATGTCCTGGCCAATCGCAGCGTGCTGGGGAGGCGTGCAAGTGAACTCTTTGAGGCGCAGTTAGGGGACACACACATCGACGGGCTGGTCGATTTCATCAATGTGCGCATTCCTACCGAAGTCATCATGTTCGATGTCTCGGTAGATAGGGCTGTCAAGCGTTCCACCGAACGTATTGCCGAGATTATGTATACCGTTCTTTTGCGCGAACTCGACCGAACTGTAGCACCGTCAGTTGTGGGTGCAGCCCTTCTGGGCTTCCGCCGGGCTTGGGTTTTTGGTGCCTGTCGAACTGCGCGGCGGACCCCGGTTGCAGCGTGGGTAACTATGGCGGGCGCTACCGGGACTGGCCCACCGGGGGTCACTCCCGCCAGCGCGCCCCTTTCCGCCGCAATGCGGGCCATTCTACGAGCCGAGCCGGCGGCGACAGGCGCAAAAAAAGAAAGGGCTGAGGCAAAAGACCAGCGGCTGAACCGGAGCGAAACGAGAACTGGTATATTCTTCCCCATCTGAGCAAGAGTGCCGTCATGACCCTACAACTGCAGACCGCCAAGGTCGAGCCGGACATCACGGTCGTGCGGCTTGTCGGCAGCCTGACCGCCGAGCCGGAAGGCCACGCATTGCAACTGCTCGTCCGCGACCTCGTGGACCGCGGAGTGAAGAAATTGATTCTGGACCTGAGCGGTGTCGAGAAGATCGACAGCGCCGTTGCCCAGTTCGTGCTCCAGTCCTTTTTCACTATGCGCCAGGCGAATGGGGGACTTCACCTGGCCAGCGCCACTCCGAAGGTTGCGCGGCTGTTCAAGATTACAGGGCTCGATACACTGCTCCCTTTCTATCGGACCGTGTCTGCCGCCTCGGTGGACTTCGAGCTGGCGAAAGGCGCATAGGCCGGGTTAAGCCCACCTTGCGAGGTGAAGACACTTGCAGGTTTCCCGCCTTTCACAGCCTCCTGTGCACGATCCCCGAGTGTTATCTCTACTTCATGGTGGCCGGGCGTCGATCCCGATCCGACGGGCCGCTGTACCCGAGCCAATGGGACGACCGAACGGGGTGGGCGCCAGGCACCCCCCTTTTTTAGACCAATGTGGTGCCTTTATGCACTGGGTCCGCCTATCTTGCGAACTTCGCTATAATCGCCGCGATGTCGTCCCCGAAAGGTTCCAGATGGGATCGGTTCGCTCAGCGCATGGAGCGATTCGGCCAGACCGTGGCCAAGGTGGCCCCTCAGCTCAGCACGTCTTGGGAGCGGGTCACGGAAGGAATGGCACTGAACCAACTCTGGGATGAGTTTAGGGCGGAAGCACAAGCCGGTTACAGGTTTTATTCCACCGATGTCGACTGGGCCTCCTTTCAACAACACCGCAAATGGAAGCGCCGGTTGTACGCCGCTCGCGCGTTGTCGTGGGCGCTTCTGCGGAAGCTCTCACCGGCCCGACGCCTCTTCCTGCTCCTGACGCTGGCGTTCGTCATCATCAGTCTCTTTGGCCCCGATCGGAATCCCGCGACCGGTGATTGCCGCGGCTGCCCTGGTGCTGCTCCTGGCGCTCGAACTGGCCGACCGCGTCACCATGAAGCGTGATCTCGAGATCGCTCGCGAAATCCAGCAGCGGCTGCTGCCCAAAGCACCGCCCGCCATCGCCGGCATTGACATCGCCTTTGCCACACGGCCCGCGAATACGGTTTCGGGAGACTACTACGACGCCTTTCCGCGGGATCGCACCGCCGGCGAAACCGGGGGGCTGCTGTGCGTGGTGGCGGACGTTGCCGGCAAGAGCATCCCCGCGGCCTTGCTGATGGCTACCATTCAATCGAGTCTGCGAACCCTGGCCGCCTTGCCGCTCTCGCTCCCCGAACTGGTGCTGGGGCTGAATCGCTACGCCTGCGCCAACAGCCTCAGCGGAGCGCGTTTCACCACCGCATTCGTGGCGGAGCTTGACCTGTCCACGAATACCCTCACCTACGTTAACGCGGGCCATAATCCGCCGGTGCTGCGGCGTGGCTCTGGCGCGATTGAGCGGCTGGAGGCTGGAGGAGTGCCGCTTGGCGTTTTGGCGACTACGCGCTACGAACAGGGCAAAGTCGTGTTGCACTCTTCTGACCTGGTAGTCGTCTTTACCGACGGCGTCGTCGAAGCTGAAAACGAGCGGGAGGAGGAGTATGGCGAGGCCCGTCTACTCGAAGTGGTCAAGGTGATGCAGCCAGCGACGGCTGCCCATTTGCTGAAGGCCGTGATCTCGTCCCTCGATGCGTTCGTTGGAGCCACGGGTCAACACGACGACATCACGGCTATGGTGGTTCTAGTTCGGTGACACTTGGTCTCGCCCTCGACGAAGATTACGTTTTCGGCTTACTTACGCAGTTTACTGATCGTTCGGTTCTTACCTTCGATCGCAAAGGCAATGTGGTGTTCGCCGGCATTTGATAGAACCATCGTGCTACCGCCGCACCCGGTTTCCTGTTTTCGCCGCGCTGCTGGGGTATTTGATTGTTCCGGCGACACCTTCGGGATGGCAAATCGTCCAGATGATCACGGCGGTGCCGATCCTGATGCTGCTGTGGTGGAGGCGTGTGCCCCCGGAATCGCCGCGTTGGTTGATCGAGCGGGGCCGGTTCACGCGGGCACTTCGGACATTGGCAACAGCATGACCGACGGCGGATTCGTCCTCCCTGACGCCGTAACGTTTACCAATCCTCTTGACTGGTTTGTCGGCACCACGGACTTATGGCTCGCGACGCGCCGAAGTTCCGCAACTATAGACGCAGCGGTGCAGAGGTTTGCAAAGCGCTAAGCTCGGA
>JAGWQP010000199.1 GCA_028876805.1 Acidobacteriota bacterium
AGACCAGAAAACGCAGGTGGAGAACCTGAAGACCGCGCTTCTCAAGCTGCAGCAGAAACTGGCGGAAGCTCAGGCCAAAAGCGACATGCTGATCGCGCAGCACCGGCGCTCGCGGGCGTTCGGTAAGGCCGCCGATGCCGGCATGACCATCGGCGATCAGTCCAAGGCTGCGGCTTTCGACCGTATGAAGAGCAAGGTCGAGCACAGCGAAGCGGCGGCCCAGGCCAAGAGCGAACTCGCGGCCGACAACGTGGAGGACCGGTTCGCGGCGTTGGAAAAACAGGACGAAATCGAAAAACTGCTGGAAGCGATCAAGTCCAAACGGAAGGCTGGATGAGCGGCGATGCGTCACCCTGCCAAAGTCGACTGGTGGATCAGGTGTGCCATTTTGACCGGCCTCCTGCTTCCCGTGCTGAGCCGGGCTTATTGGGCCGGTGGCATCGTGTTAGGGATTCTGGTGGTCGCCATCTTCCCACAGTGGTACGAAACCACGCCCCGGGGGCTGTTGATTCGCTCGGGATTGACTCGTCGCCTGGTACCGTATCAAGCGATCACGTTCATCGGCCCTTCTTCGGCCGCCCGGAGCAGTGTCGCGCTGTCGCTCGATCGGGTCAAGGTGGAATGGAGGCCGAACTCAGACGTGCTGATTGCGCCGGCCGATCCGGACGCCTTCTTCACCGACATGGCGTCGCGCACGCCACACCTGGCCAAGCGGGGGCAGCGCCTGGTGGTGCCGCTGGTTTGAGCAACCCGCCGGCCGGCATCATCGTCGATCGTACCTAAAATACATGGCTCACAGGCTGGCAAAACGGCAGGTCGGTGTAGCAAGCTAGTCGTTGAGGTGGCGATGCATCGCGACGCTTTGGCCAAGCCCAACAACCTGCCCGCGGGTCCCTGCGCCATGGTGATCTTCGGCGCCAGTGGAGACCTGACTCGACGCAAGCTCATTCCAGCACTCTGCAACCTCGCGGCTGCCGGTCTGCTTCCGGCGAGATTTGCAATCATCGGCTTTGCTTTTGACCCGCTGACTACGGACAGCTTCCGGAAACAGTTGAACGACGAAGTCCAGAGTTCTGAAACCGCGCCGCTCGATCCAAAACTGTGGGATTCGATCCTCGAGCGCACCTTTTACATCCAGGGCGACTTCAAAGACGGGGCAGCCTACCAGCAGCTCAAGGAGAAAGTCGAGCAGGCCGATCGGGATTACCAAACGGGCGGAAACCGGTTCTTCTATCTGGCGGTTGCGCCGATGTTCTTTTCGGAAATCGTGAGGCAACTGGGGCAAGCCGGCCTCGTCCAGCAGCAGAGTGGCCACTGGTCTCGAGTCATCATCGAAAAGCCGTTCGGTCACGATCTGGATTCGGCCCGCCAGTTGAACGCCGAAATCAAGAAGGTTTTGGACGAAACGCAGATTTACCGGATCGATCACTATTTGGGGAAGGAAACCGTTCAAAACATCATGGTTTTCCGGTTCGGGAACAGCATCTTCGAGCCGATCTGGACCCGTTCGTTCATTGATCACGTGCAGATCACGGCCGCCGAGTCGGTGGGAGTGGAGCACCGCGGTGCCTACTACGAGCGCGCCGGAGCCCTACGCGACATGGTTCCAAACCACTTGTTCCAGCTGGTGACGCTGACCGCCATGGAGCCGCCCATCTCCTTCGAAGCCGATGCCGTGCGGCAGAAGCAGGCCGAGGTGCTTCATTCCATTCAGCCTTCGTCGCCGGAGGATGTTCTGCAAAACATGGTCCGCGGGCAATACGGCGAAAGCTCGGACGGGGCCGAGCGCCTGGCGGCCTATCGAGCCGAAGCGAACGTGGCCCCGGATTCGGGCACCGAGACGTTTGTCGCTTTGAGGCTGTCGATCGACAACTGGCGGTGGGCCGGCGTGCCGTTCTACTTGCGGACGGGCAAACGGTTGCCGAAGCGCGCCACGGAAATCGCGATCCAGTTCCGCCGCACGCCGTTTGTACTGTTCCGGAACACTCCCGTCAAGGAGCTCCAGCCCAACCGGCTGCTGATTCGCATCCAACCGGACGAGGGGATTTCCTTGAGTTTCGGGGCCAAGGTACCAGGTCCGGTGATGCATCTCGGCCTGGTCAATATGGATTTCGAGTATACCCGCTATTTTGGCAGCGCGCCCTCTACCGGCTATGAGCGGCTGCTTTACGACTGCATGATCGGGGACGCGACCCTGTTCCAGCGAACCGACGTATTGGAGGCTGCCTGGAAGATCCTGCAGCCGGTGTTGGACGTCTGGAGCGCGTTGCCGCCGCGGAACTTCCCCAACTATTCCGCCGGCTCGTGGGGACCTCCCGAAGCCGCGGCGCTCATGGCGCGAGACGGCCGCGAATGGCGAGAACTGGAGTGAGAAAAGCCTCATGAACAATCCGAGCGAACCGAGTCCATCCTCCGAAATCCGGCCGGCCGATGCACTGGCCGAGCTGGCTCTCAATTTGCGCTGGTCCTGGCACCATGCCCACCAGGAACTCTGGGGACGATTGGAGCCGGAGCTGTGGGAACATACTCACAATCCGTGGATCGTTTTGCAAACGGCCTCCCGGCAAAAGCTCGACACCGCGCTGGCGGACCCCGATTTTCGGCGCCTACTCGACCAGCTTCTGCAGGAAAAACGGGAAGCGGAGCAGGCTGCCACCTGGTTTGGCGCAACCCATGCCGAGGCCCCGCTGCACACCATCGCCTATTTCAGCATGGAGTATATGTTGAGCGAGGCATTGCCGATTTACTCCGGTGGCCTGGGCAATGTAGCCGGCGATCAATTGAAGGCGGCGAGCGATCTCGGCGTGCCCGTCATCGGAATCGGCCTGCTGTATCAACAAGGCTATTTTCGCCAGGAATTCGACTCTAGCGGCGCGCAGCAGGCGTTGTTTCCGTTCAATGAGCCGGGGCAGCTGCCCATCAAACCCCTCCGCGATGAGAGCGGCGAGTGGTTGCGCCTGCCCCTCGCGCTGCCGGGCCTGAGGCTATGGGTCCGTACCTGGCAGGTGCAGGTGGGACGCACAGTGCTTTATCTGCTGGACACCAACGACCCTGCCAACCCGCCCGCCTATCGCGGCATCACCAGTGAACTGTACGGTGGCGGGCCGGAACTGCGCCTTCGCCAGGAGTACTTGCTGGGCATCGTCGGGTGGCGCTTGCTGCGCGCCCTGGGGATGCGGCCGGAGGTCTGTCATCTCAACGAAGGCCACGCCGCATTCGCGGTGCTCGAACGGGCGCGTTCGTTCATGGCCGACAATCACGCGTCTTTCGAAGTTGCGTTGCAAGCGACGCGGGCCGGTAACGTATTCACAACGCACACCGCCGTTGAGGCCGGATTCGACCGTTTCGCGGCGGATTTGATGGAAAAGTATTTCAAGGTGTACGCGGAAAAGGGGCTCGGCATCAGTATCGCGGAGTTACTGAAGATGGGCCGCATGAATCCCGACGATGGCGCCGAGCCCTTTAATATGGCTTTCCTGGCGTTGCGTGGCAGCGGCTCGGTCAACGGGGTCAGCCGGTTGCACGGCGAAGTCAGCCGGCGGCTATTTCAATCGCTGTTTCCGCGCTGGCCCCACGAAGAAGTTCCGGTGGGACATGTGACCAATGGCGTGCATGTGCCCACCTGGGAGTGTCTCCACGCCAACGAGCTCTGGAACATGGCGTCGGGCCGGGACCGTTGGAAGGGTGAGTTGGACACCGTCGAACAGGAAGTGCGCGGCTTGAGTGATCCTGAATTGTGGCAGCTGCGCGCCAACGGCCGGCGCAATCTGATCGAGTTTACTCGCAAGCGGCTCGGCCGGCAACGCGCCAGCCAAGGTGCGTCGGGCGAGGAAGTCGCCGCCGCCACGCAGGTCCTCGATCCGGACACGCTGACGCTCGGCTTTGCCCGCCGGTTCGCGACCTACAAGCGGCCCAATCTGCTGCTTCACGACCCGGAACGCCTGGCGTCGATCCTCACCAGCCGGCGGCATCCGGTGCAACTGATTCTCGCCGGCAAGGCGCATCCGCAAGACGCCCCCGGCCAGGCGATGGTCAAACAGTGGAACGATTTCATTCGCCGGCCAGACGTCTGCGCCAACGTAGTCTACCTCAGTGACTACGACATGCTGCTGACTCAGCAGCTCGTCGAGGGTGTGGACTTGTGGGTCAACACGCCGCGCCGGCCCTGGGAAGCCAGCGGAACCAGCGGAATGAAAGTCCTCGCCAACGGTGGGCTCAATCTTTCGGAACTCGATGGCTGGTGGGTCGAGGCGTACCGGCCGGACATCGGTTGGGCTATCGGCGACGGCAAGGAACACGGTGACGATCCGGCCTGGGATGCCGCCGAAGCCGAGCAGTTATATGGGCTGCTCGAGCAGCAGGTGGCGCCCGAGTTCTACGAGCGAGACGATCGCGGCGTACCGCGGCGCTGGGTCGCCCGGATGCGCGAGAGTATGGCTTGTCTTACGCCGCAGTTTTCGGCGAACCGCGCCGTCCGTGAATATACCGATGAGCACTATCTTCCGGCCGCCATGGCCTACTGCAAGCGGGCTCGAGATCAGGGCAAACTTGGCGTGGATCTCTCCATCTGGCGCCGGACCATTGAGGCGCATTGGGCCCGCGTTCGTTTTGGCGCGGTCACAGTGACCACCGAAGGTGGGGAGCATCGGTTCGATGTCCAGGTCTATTTGGATGATCTGAAACCGGAGTGGGTCGGCGTCGAACTGTACGCGGCGGGCGTAGATGGTGGCGCGCCAGTGCGCCAACCCATCCAGAGCCGGGAGGCGTTGGTCGGCTCAGCCGGCGGCTATGTCTACTCAGGCCGCGTGCCGGCGGAGCGTGCGGCCAGCGACTACACCGCCCGGATGATTCCATTTCACTCCGACGCAATGGTTCCCCTGGAGGCTTCCGAGATTCTTTGGCAGAAGTGAGGTGCCGGACGCGCCACGGGCTCGGTACCGCGCTCCGGCTCACCGTTGAGCGCGGCGGACCAGAACGTGTTGGGCCTGCTCGAAGAGGGCCTGCGCCTTGGGCAGGCTGTCGATCGCGTAGATCACTTCGGGATCGGTTTGCAGGGCGGCCTGGTTTGCCCCCTGCCTGCCGAACGCGCGGCTGTATAATTCAAGGCGAAGCTGGTTACCGATCCACTCGCGATCCGCGGCGAACTCCGAGTCGGTGACCGGGAATTGCTGGCCACTCAGGTATCCTCGGAAGCTCCCCAAAACCATGTCGTCTGGCGCCCACCCTTCGGGTAGTTCGGGCGTGCGTCCACTGAAGTACTGGCCTGCGAAGTGAAAAAAGGCGCCGGAGACAGCCAGGCGGTGCTCGAGGGGGGTGGCGCGCGGCGGAGAATATTTTTCGTCCGGAGTGATGCCGCCGCCGCCGTAGACCTTGCGGCCGCTGTCGGTGGCCTTGACGTCGCTCAGGTCGGGCGTGTCGTTGCGGCCGGCGTAGTAATAGTCGAAGAAAGACCGGTGCTGGTAATCGCGCTGGATCAAACGGCCGCTGGGCGTATAGTAGTGCGCGATGGTGAGTAGCAGAGCCGCGTCTTCGGAGAGCGGATACTGGCCTTGCACCAGGCCTTTGCCGAAGGTGTTCTCACCGATCAGCCAGGCCCGGTCGTGATCCTGCAGCGCGCCGGCCACGATTTCCGCGGCGGAGGCGGAATGGCGATCGACCAGCACGACCATCGGATATTTCTGCCCGTTGGGCTGCGCTTTGGCGCGGAAGACCTGCTCCGCCTGGGCACGCCCGTGGTCAGAGACCACGGTTTGTCCGCTCCGCAGATACCGGCCGGCCACCGCTACCGCTTCGGTGACCAGGCCGCCGGGATTGCCGCGCAGATCAAGCACGAGGCCCGTGATGGTGGGCTCGCCCAACTTCAGAAGGGCGGCTTCCACGTCCGCCGCCACGTTCTGCGCCTCGAAGGTGCTGATGCCCAGGTAAGCGATTCCGCGTCGCAGCCAGAATGCGTCCACGTTACTGGTTTGGATGGCAGCGCGCACGACCGTCATCAGCAGCGGTTCGCTCACGCCTTCGCGCCGCACGGAGATGGTGACCGGAGTGCCGCGGGGGCCTCGCAGCAGGTCGCGCACAGCCGCCGAATCCAGGCTGCGCGCATCGCGGCCGTCGATCGCCACAATCACATCACCGCGGCGCAAACCAGCGGCCAGCGCGGGTGAACCGGGCATCGGCTGGCCGACGATCACCATCGCGCCGTCCATGTTGAGTTCCATGCCGACGCCGAAGTATTGGGCGCTCTGTCGGCTTTGCATCTCGCGCCACTCGGCGGGGTCAA